>CAZMIS010000391.1:0-4230 GCA_964566325.1 uncultured Anaerolineales bacterium | reverse complement strand
ACGCTGCGTTGCAGCGACGCCAGGCTGTGCGGAACGATCTTCGGCAGGCCGGTGCATCCGTACACGCGCTACCTGATCGAGTCGCTGCCGAGGTTCGGGGACAAGGCAGCCAGGGAGAGCGTGCCCGGCAGTCCGCCCTCCCTGGCCAACCTGCCGGGCGGGTGCCCCTTCCATCCCAGATGCCCCGTCGCAATCGACGTCTGCACCCACGAAATGCCGCCGTTCTTCGCCGCGGCCCCCGACCATCGGGTTGCCTGCTGGCTGGCGAAAGAAGTGAGCTGAGGATGGAGAAACTCATCGAGATCGACCGTCTCACCAAGGTCTTCACCCTGGGGAGCGTCTTCTCCAGGGTCCGGATCACGGCAGTCGACCACGTCTCGTTCCACATCAAGCCGGCCGAGATCTTCGCGCTGGCGGGCGAAAGCGGCTGCGGAAAGAGCACGACGGCCAAGATCATCCTGGGCTTCGAGGAGGCCACCTCGGGCGCAGTCATCCACAAGGGCAAGGCCGAGCAGGGCATGAGCCGGAAGGTATGGCTCACGGAGGGCATCCAGGCGATCTTCCAGGATCCGTTCAAGACGTTCAATCCCCTGCGGACGGTCGACAGCTACTTCTTCGAGACGCTCGACAATTACGGACTGGCCACAACGAAGGCGGAGGCCGTCCGGCTCATCGACGAGAAGTTGGCCGCGGTCGGCCTTTCTTACGAGGAGTTCGCCGGCAGGTATCCCAGCGAGTTCTCCGGGGGGCAGCTGCAGCGAATCTCCATCGCGCGGGCCCTGCTGACCGACCCGGACCTCCTCATCGCGGATGAGCCCGTGTCGATGGTGGATGCCTCCCTGCGCATGTCGATCGTCAACCTGTTCAAGGAACTCAAGGAGCAGCTGGGCGTGAGCGTGCTCTACATCACGCACGACCTGGCAACCGCCTACTACGTGAGCGATCGCATCGCGATCATGTTCAGGGGGAACATCGTGGAAATGGGACCGGTGGAACGGGTGCTGGTCGATCCGAAACACCCTTACACGCGGCTCCTCAGGGAATCGATCCCCGAACCGGATCCCCAACGGCGGTGGGAGGGTGCGGTCAAGCTCTCCGATGCGGACCAGGAGGAGTATCTCAAGCAGGGCTGCCGCTTTGCCGGCAGGTGTCCCCTGGTGATGGATGTCTGCCGCCGGGTCGTCCCAGCGGAGATCTGGATCGACGACGTGTTGGTGAAGTGCCACAAGTACACGGGCGATGCGGACGCATCCCCGGACCCTTCCCCGGACCACGTAGAGGAGGGCTGATCGATGAACAGCAGTCCTGCTGCCAGCAGCAGCCGCATCGAGGCGTCCATCGCGGAGCGCGCGGCGGACCTGGTCTCCCGGATGACCCTGGCGGAGAAGGTCTCCCAGATGATGTTCGACGCGCCGGCCATTCCCCGGCTGGGCATCCCCGCCTACAACTGGTGGAACGAGTGCCTGCACGGCGTGGGCCGCGCGGGGGCAGCGACCGTCTTTCCACAGGCCATCGGCCTCGCCGCCACCTGGAACCCGGAGCTGTTGGAACGCATCGCGATCGCCACCTCCGACGAGGCGCGGGCCAAGCATCACGAGGCGCTTCGCCGCGGCATCCGCCAGATCTACAGCGGCCTGACCCCCTGGTCGCCGAACGTCAACATCTTCCGCGATCCCCGCTGGGGCCGAGGCCAGGAGACGTACGGGGAGGATCCCTATCTCACCGCCAGCCTGGGGGTCGCCTTCGTCAGGGGGCTCCAGGGAGATGACCCCGGCTGCCTGAAGACGGCTGCCACGCCCAAGCACCTGGCCGTCCACAGCGGGCCGGAATCGAGCCGCCACGAGTTCGACGCGCGTCCCACCGAACGCGATCTCTACGAGACCTACCTGCCCGCGTTCGAGGCCTGCCTCCGTGAAGGCAAAGCCGCGTCGGTCATGGGCGCGTACAACCGTCTCAACGGCGAGCCGTGCTGTGCCAGCCCGGCGCTGCTCCGGGACATCGTGCGCGATGCATGGGGCTTCGACGGCTACGTCACCTCCGATTGCGGCGCGATCTTCGACGTCTACGCCCATCACAAGGTGGTCGCATCCGCCGCCGAGGCCGCGGCCCTGGCCGTCAGAGCCGGGTGCGACCTCGAGTGTGGCAGCGTCTACCACGCCCTGCCCGATGCCGTGGCGCAGGGGTTGCTGCCGGAGGAGGCCATCGACCGGGCGGTCGAGCGCCTGTTCGCTGCGCGCTTCCGGCTCGGCATGTTCGATCCGCCGGAGCAGGCGCCCTATGCCGGGATCCCCTACTCGGTCGTCAACTCGCGCGAGCACCGGGCGCTTGCCCTCCGCGCAGCCCGCGAATCGATCGTGCTGCTCAGGAACGACGGCAACGTGCTGCCCCTGCCCAAAACCCTGGAGGCGGTCGCCGTCATCGGTCCGAATGCCGACGACCTGACCGCGCTGCTCGGCAACTACGCCGGCACGCTCGTCGAACCCGTGACGCCGCTGGAAGGAATCCGGCGCAAGCTGGCGCCGTCAGCCCGGGTCTATCACGCGCCGGGCTGCGGTTGGGTGGACGGGGCTGCGCCCATGACGGCCATTCCCTCAGACTGCCTGCGGTGCGGCGAACGAGGGTGGACGAGTGCCGGGCTGAAGGGCGACTACTACGATAATACGGACCTGGCGGGGGAGCCCTCTCTCTCCCGGATCGACCCGACGGTGGATTGGATCTGGCAGGGCGCCAGCCCGTTGACGGGGCAATGGGGCGATCCTTTCTCGGCACGTTGGACGGGTTACCTGGTTCCGAAGGTAAGTGGGGTCCACCACCTCGGCGTGAACGGCCATACCCGCTACCGGCTCTACCTGGACGGACGGCGGCTGGTCGAGTCCGAGGATATCCACCACCCGATCCTCAAGAGCGTCCAGGTCGACCTGGAGGCCGGCCGCTTCCACCAGCTCCGCCTGGAGTTCGCCAGCCTGGGGCTCGATCCGCAGGTGCAACTGCTGTGGGGGCCGCCGGACACCCACGCTGCGGCGCAGGCGCTCGACATCGCCGCCAAGGCCGATGCCATCATCGCGGTCATGGGGCTGTCGCCGCGCATCGAGGGCGAAGAAATGCCCATCCACGTCGAGGGCTTCGCCGGGGGGGATCGGACCGACATCGCGCTGCCCGCGGCCCAGGAACGGCTGCTCGAGCAGTTGCACGCGCTGGGCAAGCCGGTCGTGTTGGTGTTGCTCAACGGGAGCGCAGTGGCCGTCCCGTGGGCCGCCTCGGAGATCCCGGCCATCGTGGAAGGCTGGTACCCCGGTGAGGCCGGCGGCGAGGCTCTCGCCGATGTGCTCTTCGGTGACTACTGCCCCGGCGGCCGGCTGCCCGTCACCTGGTACGCCTCGGTGGATGACCTGCCGCCCTTCGACGACTACCGGATGGAGGGACGCACCTACCGCTTCTTCCGCGGCCAACCCCTCTTCCCCTTCGGCCATGGGTTGAGCTACACGACATTCGAGCTGAGCAACCTGCGGCCGGAGCGCTCGCTGGCACAGATCGGAGACGAGGTGAGCCTCAGCCTCGATGTGACCAACACGGGCACGTGCGCGGGCGACGAAGTGGTTCAGTTGTATGTCCGCCATCCGGACGCGGTTGTGCCTCGCCCCATGTTGGAGCTCAAAGGCTTCCGGCGCATCCATCTGCGCCCGGGCGAGCGCAGGACCGTGACCTTCAGCCTGCATACCCACCAACTCGGCTACTACGACGTCACGATGCGCTACGCCGTGCATCCGGGCACGGTGGAGCTGCTGATCGGCAACTCATCCCGGAACCTGCCGCTTCGTGCGCAGCTGGAGATCGTGGGCCGGCGCACCGAGGTGGACAAGGTCTTCTTCAGCAAGACCAACGAGCAATCGCCGGACCGATAGCACGGGCAGAAGACCCGCATCCGCCCGCGAGGGTGCGTTTCGATTTGAGGGCGGCTGTAGCGGAGCATCCAGAGCGGAGGGCCGCAGCCCGCAGTCGAAGGATGCGGAGCGGGGTGGTGCGGCGAGGACCGCCTCCTTCGACTACGTCCCGCCAAACTGACGGCGGGACTCCGCTCAGGATGCTTGTTCTTGCCCCGAAACTCAAATGCGCGCCCGCCTGCGAGATCCATTGACCCGGGCGCCTCGCGTGTGCTATGCTTCAGCCATGAGAGGCGCCTCGCTGTACGACCTGACCAAGGGCGAGCTCACCGAGCTGCTGGCCGGCTGG
>CAZMIS010000390.1:0-4252 GCA_964566325.1 uncultured Anaerolineales bacterium | reverse complement strand
TTTCTATTATATTCAACACATTGAGAATATACCTTTTGTTCGATTTGTTTTATGGCTTTTACATCTAATAGTCAATGTGTTTTATTATCTATACTAACATCTTTTCTACGACCAGTTACCTTCCAACTTTTTACTCAATCTTTAACATTATACATAATTATTCTTTACTTTATATAATTTTATTTTTTAAATCTTTAAAATATCGACCTTCTAAATATACTTTCGAGCCGTCCTTTTCATAAAAATAGTATTTCTTAATTATCGCGACTGTGTCTTTTGTTTTTTGTCTTTCGATTTCAAAAAATACCTCCTTGTCATTATAATATAATTTCTCCTCCTGTTTTTCTTTTTGGAACTCATCAGGCATTTGAGCAAGTAAGGTGTTAAACTTTTCTCTAAACTTGTTGGCTGACAGTATATTCTTTTTTCAGAACTTGTCACTTTGGCTAAATAGTATTACTTGTTTTATTATTTCTGTTTTATAATTATCTATTTCAACAATCTTTCTAAAAATATCAGCCCATTTGTCCTTGTTATACTGAATAATCAAATTATTATGGTTTTCTTTTATCTTATCAAAAAGTAATTCCGAGAGTTTGTAATATATATCAAGCATAGGTTCTTTTTTCTTTTTTTCTTTTTTCTTTATTATTTCAGTTTCTCCTTTTGGCGTTATATATATTTTTCTTAAAAAGTTTTTTTCCACCTCTATCGTTATATAACCTTTTTTAGCAAGATTATTTAATGCCCTACTAATTCACTTCTCTCCTTTATTATATAACTCCGAAAAATAATTATTACTCGCTCAACAGCAACCGTCTTTATTTGATAACGATGTCACTTCTGAATATAGTATTTTTTCTAATAGTGTTAATTTTTTATCATACCTTACGCTTGCTGGTAATATTGAATAGTAATTTGGCATTTCTTTCTCCATAATACTGCTTTTAGTTTATTAAATATCAAGTGTTCTAAACATATCTTTAATACCCTTGTCTGCTTTTTTAATTCTGTCAGACATCTTGATTATATCGGTCATTGTTTTTTTAACTGTAAAAGATTTTATTTCGTCTGTCATAATAACTTCTCTTTGCCCGAATTCGTCAAGTGTGTTATAAGTTTTAATTCATATTAGTTTATTCTCATTGTCTTGCGGTTTTATTTTATATGTTAGCCATAACATAAGGTTGTAAAAATCTATTTGTCCTAATTTGTCTGCTTGGGCTTGTGTTCATTTTACACCAGTTTTAACTTCAAACAATTTTTTACCTTTTAATAACAACCCGTCTGCTATACCGAATAGTTTAATCCCCTCTAAATCCGCACTAATTTCTTGTTCACGATTTTCTATACCTGGGTAACAATGCTCTTGTTCAAGTTTGGCGAGTATACTTTTTTCAATTTGGTTTTTTGGTTTGCCTTTTTCAAGCATCTCCGCAATTCGTTTTCCAGCGTCCATATTTTTTGAAATATACTCGTCCAAACCTAAAACATATCTTTCATAATATCTATTCGGGTCTTTCTCCCAACAAGTTAGTTGACTTCAACTAATATAATCCCGTCTCTTCATTTTACTCATTGCTAATTTGTTTTAACCTTGCCTCAATTGTTTTTATCATCTGCGATTTCTGTTCGTTGGAATACTCGTCGCTCTTTTCAATTCTATCTTTTGCTATAAGTAAGGTTTGGGTATGTTTGACTGTTTTAATCCACTCTATATTGTCGGTTATATCTTTCTCCGTCTTTTTAGGTGGCTTTGTATTTATAGTTACTTTTCGACTTGTTAAAGTCCCGTCTTCATCTTCTAAAATCGACGAATAAACATCTAATGCTATACCGAGCAATGAAGCACATTTTTTCAAACTGTCCGTCCCCGCACTTTTTAAAGCATCACCCAAAGGCATTTTGGCTAACCTTTCTTTTGTTCCAAATTGGCTTTTTGTTATTTCAAAACCGTTCGGGAACTTGACTGTGAGTTCTCCCAATACTGCTACTTCTGTTGGCTCAACTATTTTTTCTACAATTCTAAAACTTCAACCAAGTGGAGTAAAAACTTCGTTTAATCTCTTTATCATATAACCACCACTAACATAAGATAAAGTCATACCTGCCTTACCCTGTCTTTTTTTAATAAAAATCTTTGGGGTTGGCTCTGCTATCTCTCTAACAATTTTTTCTGGCAAAGAAATGATTTTTATATCGTCCTTCTTTACCAACTCCTTTTTTGTATTTGTCATAATACTTATATTTATTTTTTAAAAAGGTATCTCTGACGACTCTTCAAACAATTCCAAGTCCTCCTGACTTTCCCCTATCTCTTTTTTATTTTGAACAGGTTTGACATATTTCTTTTCCCCTGGGCTATACACTTCTGTTTCTGTTGGTAACATAAATTGATAATCCGGGTGCGTTTCTTTTCTTTTGTCGTATTGTCTAAACATAAACATACCCAACTCGTCTGCGTTTAAATCTGCCCCCTGTTCTCTTAGTTCTTTCAAGTTTATAACCACTCACTTGTAAGTTGTCTTGCCATCTTTTTTTGAAGTTTTATTTCAAGCACCACCTACATTTCTTTGATAAGGTTTTTCTCACTTCATATTTTTATCGCTCTCCATAGTTTAATTTTTAAAGTTTTTGTTAAAAATTTTGTCGACCTATACTATTGACTAACTATTACATATAGTTTATAGTATTTTCTAAAAAAAGTCAAGTTATCTTACCGAAGTCGTCTTTTTTTCAACGATTTTAACCCCTGGAACTACCCTGCCTTGCGTTAAAACTGCTCTACGCAATGCTATTATATTCAACTCAAAGAACTCATCGGGTATTTGGCTCTCGTCCTCTATCTCAATATCTCTAATTGTTTTAAAAGTAAGTCCACCTTCTTTTGTCTCCACTTTTTTGGCAACTTCCAAACTTTCAATTTTTTCATTTGCCTCTTCAAAATCTATTTTACCTTCTTCCACTTTTTTCTCAACTTTTTCAATTTTTGCTTTGGCTTTCTCTTCTTCTTTTGTTTGGTATTCTATCAAACACTCACTTACTTTATCTTTGGCAATTTCTAAACTGGTTTCATAAGGTTTGAAAAACGCTCTAATGTTTTTTAAACTTTGGTTCAACCCGTCCGTCATTTTTGTTTTCTCTCCTGTGACATATTTTAATGCCTGTTTAATTTTTACTAATGACTCTGACGCTTTAACAAAGTCTTCCTGTGTTTTTATAACCAAACCTTTTGATATTTTTTCTGCCTCGGTTGCTTGTCTTTTAATAACAACCTCTAACTCCTTTTTTATTTCCATTTTATATTTTTATAATTTTTTTAATAATTCTAACACTTCTTTGTTGTTTATTTCCGACCTCCCGAGTGGTGTAATACGAAAACCTTTTTTTCAACTAACTCTTTCAACCCACTCTATTGAAAGAAACCTAAATAACATTTGCCTAACCCTCTCCTTACTAACTCCTAACTCCTTTGCGTAATCATTGTATAAATATCACTCCCCAAACTGTGCCACTAAAAATAATAAAAATCTCTCTTTTGTTAGAATATTCTTTTTTCTCATATTACAACAATGATATAATTATATAAGTTAGAACAACCGAAGAAACAAATACTCATAATACGCAAAGTAATTTTAGTAACAATTTAAACAACGCTTTTATTATTCTTATTGAATACCTCAAGTTCCTCTTTATTCTTATTCTCTGCTTTCTCTTTAATTCAGTTTTCATAATCTTTTTTTAATCTGTTTTTTAAATATAGCACTTCCCCTCAAAAACCCGTCGACCTTTCTGCTATAACCTCTTTGGTTTCTTTGTCTAAAATGATTATTCAAATCTCTGGGTGCTTAATCATATCTCTTTTTCTTATAAGTAATTTTTAAATTGTTTGTAATACTCCTCCTCTATTTTGTTTGCTTTGTCCAACCAGTCCTCTCTCTTGTGCCACAACTCAATTTCGTCTTCGTTCATATCGTCTTCGTCCTCAATATATATCTCCTCAATTTCAGTTGGCATATCTATTTCAAAACTTTGATATGTTCCAAAGTCGTGTTCGTTATTGCAAACCCTGACCTTGCCACCTATTTTGTCAAACTCTTTTCGTAATCATTGCTCTGCCTCTTTGATTATGTTTAATGTGGCTTCATAATCTTTTCTAATTTCCCCTTTGCTGTTTGTTCCGTTTACAAACGGACAGCCAATTGTGCTTCAAGTTCCTAATTTCATTTTAATTTTTTAAATGTTTTTATAA
>CAZMIS010000389.1:0-4254 GCA_964566325.1 uncultured Anaerolineales bacterium | reverse complement strand
GTTCAGCCGAGGCGGCGCACGTCCATCTGGCACGTACACCTCCTGCAGTTTGGCTCACAAGTTGCGGGACAACACTCGCGCGGATTGTAGCACAACTGCCGCGCGAACGCAATAGTGATCCAAAATCCTCCGGTCGCAAATTCCTGCTGCACCATGGTGCGGCATCGACGCCGCGTACGATGACTTTCGTCGCCCTGCGCAGGCACTACCCCGCCCCGATCAGGTGCGGATAGCGTCCGACAGCCGCCTCGAGGTCCGTCAGCGCACGCGCTGCGTACCCCGCGTAGCGGGCCCGCTTCTCCCGCACCGGCGGATCGAGATCCGGCAGGAGCCCGAAGTTCGCCTTCATCGGTTGAAACGTGGCCCCTTCTGCCTCGGTGATGTAGCGCATCAACGCGCCCATCATGGTGGTGGGCGGCAGCTCGGCGGGCGCCACGCCGGCCGATAATGCCCACGCATTCACGCCGGCCAGCAGGCCGCTGGCGGTCGATCCCACATAGCCCTCCGTCCCTGTCAGTTGGCCGGCGAAGAACAGATCGTCTCGCCGGCGACACTGCAGGGTCGCAGTCAGCAGGTTCGGGCTGTTAAGGAACGAGTTGCGATGCATCTGGCCGAATCGCACGAACTCAGCATTCTCCAGGCCCGGGATCATGCGGAGCACACGCTCCTGGTCGCCCCACTTGATGTTCGTCTGGAATCCGACCAGGTTATACAGGGTGCCTGCAGCGTTGTCCTGCCGCAGTTGCACCACCGCGTAGGGCCGCCTCCCCGTCCGCGGATCCCTCAAACCGACCGGGCGCATCGGACCGAACGCCAGCGCCATCGGGTCCCGGGACGCCAGCACTTCGATGGGCAGGCACCCCTCGAAGTACCGCCGTGCCTCGTCGTCCTCCTCGAACTCCCGCAGGCTGATCTTCTCCGCCGCGTTGATCGCCTGCACGAACGCGTGATATTCGTCCTTGTTAAGGGGACAGTTGATGTAGTCGCCCTGCGGTCCGCCATCGACGCCCGCAGCCTCGCCCGACAGATTGTCGTAGCGGCTCTGGCGGAAGGCCACCGTGAGATCAACTGTCTCGCCGGCCACGATCGGCGCCATGGCATCGAAGAAGAAGAGCATGTCCTCGCCGACGAGGTCGCGTATGCCCGCGGCCAACGCCGGCGACGTCAGCGGCCCGGACGCCACGATCGTCGGGCGGCCCTCAGGGATGGTCACCTGCTCCGCCCGCCGGACCGTGATGCGCCCATGCCCCAGGATGGCCCGGCTCACGGCCTCCGAGAAGGCATCACGGTCGACGGCCAACGCCCCGCCTGCCGGCACGGCATGGGCATCGGCACACCGGATGATCAGCGAGCCCAACCGTCGCAGCTCGCTCTTGAGAACCCCCAACGCCCGATCCGGCAGGTTGGAGCCCAGGCTGTTCGAACAGACCAGCTCCGCCATGCGATCGGTGAGATGGGCGGCCGTCGTGCGGGCGGGCCGCATCTCGATCAGGAGAACCGACGCCCCTCGCTCGGCCACCTGCTATGCCGCCTCTGAGCCGGCCAGCCCCGCGCCGACGACAATAACATCATAGCTGCGCTCAGCGACCTGCATCGATTGTCCTCAGTCGTACGCCATACTCAGGAGCACACCGGATTTCTATGTCTCCTGTAATAGAAATGACGCCGTCCCGGGCCAAAAGTAACGTAGATATTTCTGGTTCAAAGGCCATTATACGTGCCTCCTCAGAAAAAGCAAATGGCATTTCCTGGTAAAAACCTTGACAGGAAGCGCCCCGCCGGGTATGCTGCCGGCGTCGGTTCATGGCAGGAGGGTATGCACAACCATGCGCGCAGTTGATATTATCACACGCAAACGGGACGGCCACCAGCTCAGCCGCGAGGAAATCGGATTCTTCATCCGCGGATATGTCGCGGGTGAGATTCCCGATTACCAGGCCGCAGCGTGGGTGATGGCGATCTACTTCCAGGGGATGACGCCGCAGGAGACTGCGGATCTGACCCTGGCCATGGCGCACTCCGGCGGGACGCTCGACCTGCACGACACGCTGCCCTTCATCATCGACAAGCATTCCTCCGGCGGCGTGGGCGACAAGACCACCCTGGTGGTGGGCCCCATGGTCGCGGCCCTGGGGGTGCCGGTGGGAAAGATGTCGGGCAGGGGACTGTCCTTCTCGGGCGGGACGCTGGACAAGCTGGAGTCCATCCGCGGATTCTCCCCCGCGCTCACGCTCGATCAGTTCAAGCGCCAGCTGAAGGAGATCGGCCTGGTGGTAGCCGGACAGACGCAGGACCTGGCGCCGGCCGACGGGAAGCTCTATGCGCTACGAGACGTGACCGGCACGGTGCCCTCGCTGCCGCTCATCGCCAGCTCCATCATGTCCAAGAAGATCGCCTCAGGGGCCGACGCGATCGTGCTCGATGTCAAGGTGGGCCAGGGAGCGTTCATGGAGACCGTCCCCGAGGCCGAGGAGCTGGCGCGGCTGATGGTGGAGATCGGCCGTCATCTCGATCGCAAGATGGCCGCGCTGATCGGCGACATGAGCCAGCCGCTTGGCCTTGCGGTCGGCAACGCGTTGGAGGTCCAGGAGGCCGTGGCCACACTTCACGGACAGGGCCCGGCCGACTTCCGGAACCACTGCGTGGACGTGGCAAGGGAGATGTTGCTGATCGCGGGCCAGGCCAACAGCCCCGAAGCAGCAGAGCGAGCTGCGGCCGGCGCCCTGACCGATGGCTCTGCCTGGCGCAAGTTCCGCGAGTTCGTGGCAGCCCAGGGCGGCGACCTTGCATGCGTGGATCATCCGGAACGACTGCCCCGCGCCCCCGTAATCGCCCCGCTGCCCGCGGCCGCAGACGGGTACATCGCGGAGGTCGATGCGCGTGAGGTGGGGTACACGGTCGTCGACCTCGGCGGCGGCAGGGCCCGCAAGGAAGATGACGTGGATCCCGCGGTGGGCGTCGTGTTGGCTGAGGAGACAAAGGTGGGCCGGCCCGTGATTGCCGGCCGGCCGCTATTGTGGGTGCATGCGCGGCGACAGGCGGACTGCGATGCGGCCCTGGCGCGGCTGGCAGGCGCCATCCGGATCAGCCAGGGTCCGGTCGAGGCGCCGCCGTTGATTCACCGGGTCATTCGTCAGGGAGATGACTGAAGGGACGCCTTGAGGCCGGCTCGGCTCGGCCGGCCGTTGCGGATGATGTCGGCCGCCAGCGCCGCGGTTGCGGCGCTGGCGGCTTCGGTTGCCAGCCTGATCTCGTCGGCTGGGTCGCCATCAGGCGAGCCGGCGATCGGTATCCAGGGGATGCCTCGCCCAGGCGCCACGGTGGCGACTGCGGCGGCCGTCTCCGCCGTGAACGGGCCGATGATGGCGAGCACCTCAGGATCCACCGCCAGGGTGCGCGCCTCCCTCGCCGCAGCGGGGGGGTCGTTGTTGTCGTTCACGACGACGAGCGTCACCCGGTAGGCGCCGAGCTCGCCGGAGGCGTTGGCCTCGGCGACCACAGCCTTGACGGCCGGCAGGACCGCGTAGCCCATCTCGCGTTCTGCCCCTTCGAATGGGCCGATCAGGCCCAGCTTGACCACGGGCGCAGCCATCCCCGGCAGGGTGCATCCCCCGAGCAGGACGCCCAGGATCAGCACAAGACCCACCCAGCGCCGCCCATGTCCGCCGTCCATCGTCGCCTACTTCTGATAGATCCCGATGTTGGCCTGGTGCTCTGCCAGGGTCGTCGCAAAGACGTGGCCGCCGTCGCCCGTCGCGACAAAGAAGCAATACTGCGTCTCGGCCGGCTCGATCGCGGCCTGGATGGCCGAGAGGCCCGGGCTGGCGATGGCCGCAGGGGGCAGCCCGGGCCTCAGATAGGTGTTGTACGGTGACTGCACGGTCGCGTAGGCCTCCACCGACGGGGGCTTCCACCACCACTCGCCCGCGCGGCCCGCGGCATACTGCACCGTCGGATCTGCCTGCAGATAGGCCCCGCCGGTCTCCGCGCTGCAGGCGCCGCTGGCGCGATTCCAGTACACGCTCGCCACCATCGGGCGCTCATCCGCCCGGGGCGCCTCGCGCTCCACGATGGACGCCATGATGATCAACTGCTCGAGCCCGCGGCCTGCCTGCCGGGCAGGCGCCAGCATCTCATCGTCGACCCGGTCCTCGAAATTGTCCAGCATGCGCTTGATCAGATCGCTCGGCTGGGCAGGAACCGGAAGTCGATAGGTGTCCGGGAAGAGGTACCCCTCCAGGGTGGTCAGGCCCG
>CAZMIS010000388.1:0-4279 GCA_964566325.1 uncultured Anaerolineales bacterium | reverse complement strand
TCGGCGCATTTCGAGCATACGATTGCCGTGACTGATGGCGAACCAGAGCTGCTGACGATTCTGTGATGCAGCGACCACCGGACAGAAGTCAGAATGCAGCAGGCTGCGGTGAGAGCGTTGCAGACGGCAGCCTGCGGGTAGTCAGAGGAGAATCGAGATGAAAGTTCGACCGTCGGTTAAGCGCATTTGCGACAAATGCAAGATCATCCGGCGCCATGGTCGTGTGCAGGTTATCTGCACTAACCCGAAGCACAAGCAGCGCCAAGGGTAATTTTCGGAGGAGAGCGAATGGCTCGTATCGCTGGTGTAGACCTGCCGCGTGATAAGCGGGTCGAGGTAGGACTGACCTACATCTTCGGCATCGGTCCTGCGTCGAGTAGAGAGATCCTGGGCATGACGGGCGTCAACCCGGACATCCGCATCAAGGATCTTGATGAGACGCAAGTTGCGAAGCTGCGTGACGTCATCGAGCGCAACTTCAAGGTAGAGGGCGATCTGCGGCGCGAGGTAGCAATGAACATCAAGCGCCTGCAGGAAATCGGCAGCTACCGTGGCCTGCGCCATCGCCGCAATCTGCCGGCGCATGGTCAGCGTACTCGCACGAACGCTCGCACGAAGCGCGGCGCTCGGCGCACGGTTCCGGGCAAGAAGCGCGCCCGGAAGTAATGAGTTGACCGCTGCGGGTTGGTCTGCGGCGGGATGGCTTCCGTCGTTCGACGGCAAGCTACACCCGGCCCCAGGCGACGGACTCGCAGCGTTCGGCACTGTAGGGAGAAACACGGAATGGCGAAACCTACTGGTACACCGGCTGGCGGCAAGCGCACACGACGTGCTGGGCCGCGGCGTGAGAAGCGCCTGGTCCCACAGGGTCAGGTTCATATTCAATCGACCTTCAACAACACGATCGTGACGATCACGGATCCCCAGGGCAACACTCTGGCCTGGTCGAGCACGGGTGGTTCTGGGTTCAAGGGTTCCCGCAAGAGCACGCCGTACGCCGCGCAGTTGGCCGCCACCCAGGCTGCCAAGCAGGCGCTGGACGTGGGCATGCGGGAAGCCGACGTCTTCATCAAGGGCCCGGGCCCCGGTCGTGAGTCCGCGGTCCGTTCGCTGCAGGCTGCAGGGCTGCGCGTGCGTTCGATTACCGACATCACGCCGATCCCGCACAACGGCTGCCGGCCGCCCAAGAAGCGGCGCGTCTGATTTTCGGATCTGTCGATAGGTCCAGCCATCGCCCACCTCCTAAGGTGGCGCAGTGGTGAAGCTCATCGGCTGAGTTGCGGATTACGTAACAGATTATTGGAGAGGGACGAAGGTTGCCAAGCCGTAAACCTCTCGGTCGGTTTCTCTCGGGTGACTCTGGTGTTTGGCCGGGCATAGCCTGCCGATGTGGGTCACAGCAGTTCTGTTTGGAGGATCAAGTTGGCACGTAACATAGATCCGGTGTGCAGGTTGTGCCGCCGGGAAGGTATGAAGTTGTTCCTTAAGGGCGAGCGGTGCTATTCGCCGAAGTGCTCGGTCGAGAAGCGCACGTACGCGCCGGGTATGCATGGCAAGAAGGGCTCGTTCAGGCACAAGGAGTCTGATTTCGCTCTGCAGTTGCGCGAGAAGCAGAAGGTGCGCCGCTTCTACGGCGTCCAGGAACGTCAGTTCCGCCGCTACTTCCGCGGTGCACAGCGCATCAAGGGCATGACCGGCGTCACGCTGCTGCAAACGCTCGAGCGACGCCTCGATAACGTGATCTACCGCATGGGCATCGCGGACTCTCGCCCGCAGGCGCGGCAGTTGGTGCGTCACGGTCATTTCATGCTCAACGGGCGGAATCACAACGTCCCGTCTTACCTCGTGCAGGTGGGCGACGTGATCGACCTGCGCGAAGCGAGCCGCGGCAACGGTTATTTCAAGCACCTCGCCGAGCGTCTGGGCCAGCGCGGCATGCCGGAATGGCTTCAGTTCGACGAGAATCGCATGTCCGGACGTGTTGTTGGGATGCCGGATCGTCAAACGATCGAGATCCCGCTCAAAGAGCAGCTCATTGTCGAGTACTACAGCCGGTAGGACGGGCTTGCTGTGGAGAGCTGGGCCTGAGGTGCGCAGGGAGTGGGCACTAAGCAACCCCTGCACAGACTTTCCGCTCTCTGCGGTCGTTAGAGGGGAGATGGTTTCTCCCCGAAGGATGCTTCGTTATGTTAGATTTTGTGCTGCCTAAGATTGAGCGCGAAGCGAGCGCCCGGAACTACGGGAAGTTCATCATCGGCCCGATGGAAAGCGGTTACGGCATCACGCTGGGAAACGCCCTGCGTCGTGTGTTGCTGTCCTCGCTGCCCGGTTCGGCCGTGAGTTCGATTCGCATCAGCGGAGTGCATCACGAGTTCTCGCCCATTCCCTACGTCAGGGAGGATACCACCGCGCTGTTGTTGAACGTGAAGCAGCTGCGCCTGAAATCTGACCTGGACGAACCGGTCCGGCTGCACGTCGACGTTCGCAACGAAGGGCCTGTCACCGCGGGTGACCTGGTCTGTCCGCCCGGCGTGGAGGTCGTCAACCCTGAGCTGTTGCTGCTCACCGTTGATGCCCCCGAGGTCGACCTGGACATCGAGCTCACCGTGAGCCGCGGCCGCGGCTACTCCCCGGCCGAGGAGCGCGGCAAGCTGCCGCTGGGCGAGATCCCGGTGGATGCGATCTACAGCCCGGTTCGCAAGGTGAACTACACCGTCTCTCGCGCTCGCATCGGTCAGAGCACCAACTACGACCGGCTTGTCCTTGAGATCTGGACCGACGGCACCTTGGCGCCCGAGGCAGCGCTGCGGGAATCCGCGCGGCTGCTGGTGCGCCACCTGTCGCTCATTGCCGGTGCGGAGGTCCTGCCGGCCGAACAGGCTGCTGCTGAAGGCCGCGGTGTGCCAAGCCGTGTGTACGACGTCGCCATCGAGGAACTGGAACTGAGCGTCCGGGCCTACAATTGCCTGAAACGCGCAGGGATCACGAAGGTGGGCGAGGTCCTGGAGCGGCTTGAGCGTGGCGAGGAAGAAGTTCTCGCGATCCGCAACTTTGGCCGTAAGTCCCTGGTCGAACTGGTGGACCGCCTTGACCAGAAGGGCTTCTTGTCGACGATTTCCTATCGACCCAGTGTGACGGCCGAGCAGGAAGACGAGGGTAGCGCGTCCCAGTGGGATGCCGAGACCGAAGACGCTGAGTGACTGTAGATTGAAGATTGGCAGCTGAAGATCGCGGATCTTCGACCTCCAATCTGCAATGCGTAATGGAGTAATTCGAATGAAACATCGAGTCGCAGGACAAAAGCTGGGACGTGACAGCGCTCAGCGCTCTGCCCTGATGCGGGGTCTTATTACCGAGCTGTTCCGTCACGATCGCATCAGCACGACTGCCGCGAAGGCGCGCTTCATGCGCGGCCATGCGGAGCGTCTGATCACGGTCGCGAAGCATGGTCTGGCTGAGGGCGGGAACAATGTTCATGCCCACCGTCTGGCAGCCAAGGTCATCACCGATCCTGAGGTCACGAAGCGTCTGTTCAACGACATCGCACCTCTCTTCCTCGAACGTCCGGGCGGATACACGCGCATGATCAAGATCGGACCGCGCGTGGGCGATGGCGCCGAGATGGTCGTGCTGGAACTGGTCGAACGACCAGCACCGAAGACGGCCGAAAGCGCCAAGGGTCCGGCCAAGACTGCGCGCAGTCTCCGGTCGCGGGTGCGCGAGGCGGGCAGCCGTCTGCGCAGCAAAGAAGAGAAATAACCCAACGGTTACGATGGCGGCCCACCCCGTGAGACGGCGGGCCGCCATCAAGGCAGATATAGGCACTTTACCAGGTTAGGGGTGTGCAGTACTTCAGAGCCACCGTCGCCTATGATGGCACGGACTTTCAAGGCTTTCAGCTTCAGGCCCGCGGGCGAACCGTGCAGGGCGAGTTGGAGACAGCGCTCTCCCGGCTGACAGGTCCTGGCGTTCGGGTGGTTGGCTCAGGGCGCACGGACGCGGGCGTGCATGCAAGCGGCCAGGTGATCGGATTCGAGGCTGCCTGGCGCCATAGCATGGCGGACCTGCACCGGGCCATGAATGCAGTGCTGCCTGCCGATGTGGTGGTGACGGCTCTTGACGAGGCGCTGTCCGGGTGGCATCCGCGGTTCAGCGCCAGGTGGCGGCACTATCGCTACAGCCTGTTCTGCGGGCCCTGGCGATCGCCCCTGGAGTCGCGGTACAGCCATCACATGGTTCGGCCGCTGGATCTGGCACGACTGCAGGCCGCAGCGGATGC
>CAZMIS010000387.1:0-4306 GCA_964566325.1 uncultured Anaerolineales bacterium | reverse complement strand
CCAGTCACATCAATAGGAGAAGGCTATGAAATACAGAGGACTTATCCTGCTGCTGGCCCTGCTGGCACTATACTCCTGGAGGCTGGAAGCCTCCGATCCCGCTCTGGGGATGCGCCTGCTTTCCACCCAAAGTCATTCCTTCAATGAAGCCAGCGACGGACAAACCTGGATTGATTCCTATCACTATGCCCCGGGCTCCTTTGCCGTGGTGGACAGTATGATCCGGAGCCTACAATATGGCATGGCCCAGCCTATCTACACTACTTTCACCTGCCAAACCGCCGTCTCTTATCCCGCTCCTGGCCATCATCGCTTTGATTTCTGCTATTACCGTCCCGACGGAGCTCTGGACCACAGCGAGGGTTACGAGACCGACGTCTGGGGCAGAAAGGTCTTTGAATACAAGGGCTCCGGCAATGATGCCATCTTCCGCTACTATCCCGATGAACCTGGCTGGAAGGCGGACAGCCTGCTCTATCGTCAGTTGATAGGTTCTAATTATTATCAAACCAAGTTTGTCTATGAGTATGACACCCAGGGCAGGCGCGTGAAGGGCCATAAGTATTCGCGCATAGAACCCGATCCCTGGGCCTATGAGGGCTATTATCAAAATACCTTTGACGGTCCCCTGCCCTATCCCATCGATACCGAACAGAGGGGATATTCTGACTATCGGCCGCTGCGCTGTCTGGCTCAGATGCTGGACCAGGAACAGCGGATAAGTCTGCTGGCATTTTATCCGGTAATCGTGGAGCCCACTTTGTGGAGCATCGGTTATCACGTCACAGAAGGTAACTTCAGCTATGATTGGGAACATGTGGACGAGTACAGCTCCAGCTATGAGCACCTGGGCTTCTATCCATCCGGGAAACTGCGGCACTATCACGAAAGCTCCGGTGACGACTGGACCTGGTCTGGCAGCGATACTTACTACTATTGGGATGAGTATCCCCTGCCAAACTCAGAAGAGCTGTCCATTCCAGCCCCCATCACGCTCCTGCCAAACTATCCCAACCCCTTCAATCCCTCCACCACCATCTCTTTCCATCTGGCACAGCCATCCACGGCAAAGCTGAGCATCTACAACTCCAAAGGCCAGCTTGTGACAACACTGCTCCCAAACACCGCTTTGGGCTCCGGCGAACACCGCTACCTCTGGGACGGCAAAGACGAGGCCCGACGCGTTGTGGCCACGGGACTATATCTCTGCCGCCTCCAGGCTGGAGAGCAAGGTCAGGTCCGCAAGATGCTGCTGGTCAAGTAGAGGAGGAATAGTGAAATCCATTATTATGATTGTACTAATAGCCACAGCAATCGCTGCATTGGTGGCGGATTCTACCTTTGTGGTAGTCCCAGGCTGGAATCTGAGATGGGATGGCCACGCTGTCAAGCTTGATGACGGAAGCACCTTCATAGCCTGGATAGATACCCAGCATGGCTATCAAGCTATCCGCGCGCAGAGAATATCTCCAGACGGAGATGTCATTTGGCCAGAGCCCATCATGGTGAAAAGTGCTTCAGGTTCCAGACTAATCACCAATCTCACGAAGTGTCCCAATAGCGATGTTATCGTGACCTGGGCTGAAAGCGGAGTTTCAGGTCCAGGTATAACTGCCCAAAAAGTTAGCATGGCCGGTGATATCTTGTGGGATTCAGTTGGTGTAAATACTTTGATACTTGATAATCCCTTCTACATTAGGTACAGTTCTGATGGGCAGGGAGGATTATTCGTATGTTCACTTACAAATGGCTCGTTGTCTGGGGTTCACCTGGATTCATCAGGCGCGTCACTATGGGGGAAAAATCCCCTTCAATTGTACACCATTTCACTCTACTGGTATCCCTTTCTAGTCGATATGGTTTCTGACGGTTGTGGAGGCGTGATTCTGAACATTGAGGCTTCCTATCCGGCATTTGTTGGCGACAGAAGTGGTTTTTTTAGATTCGATTACTATGGCGATCCAGTGGGAAATTTACCCATGTTGATCTATGGGACCTTGCCTTCACCCATTCGAATGGTAGAGGATGGCAATGGGGATGTGATCCTTCACGCAAATTTCTACGATGAGATCTCAGGAATTTGTGTCGGAATAGATAAGATTGACGTTGAAGGTAATCCAATCCTTCCGCAACCCAGACTCATATCGATGGGTTATGGAGGTTTCTGTTTTTATCAGTGGGTGTTGCCAAATGATGTAGGAGGCGCGAACTTGGTCTGGCAACACAGACAAGCTGGTGTGTTTTCACTCCGTGTGATGGCTTTGGACGATGACTTCCAACCGATCTGGCCGGGCGGATTTCGTGAAATCCCTGGCTTGTTTACTGAGGCAGCATATATCAAACATTCATTGGATTCGACCGGTGGTATGTATATAGTCTGGAGAGAGCGCCTGGACAATGTGATTTCCTATAAAGCCCAATACATCAGCGGCCAGGGAGATGTGATGTGGCCCGAACCCCTAGAGATGACCGATGGATTGGGAAACATCCGCAGCGTGACTCCAATCGCTCATCATGATAACGCACTGATATTTCTCGAAAAAGCGGAGGGACCACACAAAGGTCTGTATATGGGCCGCTTTTCGGAAAGCGGAATGATCGACGCTGATCTGGGACCGCAGCCAGTAATTGAAGGTGTTCACCGCTATCCTGCCAATCTGGGTTTGAATGCCACCGGCAACGGATTTCTGACCTTTTGGGAGGAAACCAGGGATGGGCAGCCTACAATAGTCTATCAACTCTACAACCATAGCGAACAAGCTCAGTTGGAGCCAGAAGGCAGATTGTTAAACTCCGGAGCCGGATACAATGAAAGCGGCCTTCTACTGAAAAGGATGGAAAACGATAAAATCGCTCTTCTATACACCACCCTGGATGATAGCGAAACCGACACTTATTTGCAAGTGATTGACCATCTGGGAAACAAGCTCCATCCTGAGCAAGGCATTGCTATTGGAAATCCTGGAGCTAAAATCGGGCATGAAACGGAAGACATCTATATCGGCTGGATCGCTGGTCCTCAAACACAACCTTTATTGATGGGCCAAAGAATTAGTGCAGGGCAAAAACTTTGGGGAGAGTCCGGCAGAATACTGGCAACGCTCCCTGTCGGAACTACTGCCTCAATGCAGGCAGTTGAGGGCCGGTATTTTATATACCGCTTAGATGGCACGCAAGGGATTTGCTACGCGCTGAGAGTGGACCAAAACGGAGATGTCTGTCCGGGATGGGATCCTCTCGGCACTGCCTTGATCACGTCCGCGAATCTATCCTACAGCAATGTCTATCGATGCGGCATGATGCAGGACAAGCTGATGTGCTTTCTGGAGACGGTATCAAGTAATCTGATCACCACTCGCATGCAACTGCTCAGCCCGGAGGGGGGCAGACTCTGGGGTGAGGATGGTCTGTCATTTGGATTTGAGTGGCAAGCCTTTCAGGTGACGGATGCAGCATTTGGAGACGATGTGACAGCCTTGATCCCTGGCAATTCGCAGATCCGGATTTTCAAGATAAACCCAGACGGCAGCATGCCATTTGGCGCAGACGGACTTGCCCTGCCCGAAGCGAATGGCTCTGTATCTGAAGCCAGGATCAGGCAAGTAGAAGATGAGCTCTTCGCGATAGCGTGGACGAGTAATTCAAATCTCTATCTGTGTTACATGGCATCAAACGGTAATGTGACTGATCCAGGTAACACACTTATCTGCAGCGGTGTAAACATAAACCACCACATCTACCTTGAAAACAACGGCCCCCATGGCTTCCTGACCTGGAATGACAACAGGGCCGGAACGAATTGTAGCTCTGTTGCAGCTGCAACATTCAATCTATTAGGGGTAGAAAACCTCCCTGAGTCATCAGCTCCAAGTCCAGCTATAACGCTCCTGCCAAATTATCCCAACCCCTTCAATCCCTCCACCACCATCTCTTTCCACCTGGCCGAGCCCACTTCGGCCAAACTCAGCATCTACAACTCCAAAGGCCAGCTCGTGAAAACACTGGTCCCAAGTACTGCTATGAGCGCTGGCGAACACCGCTACCTCTGGGACGGCCAAGACGAGGCCGGACGCGCTGTAGCCACGGGACTATATCTCTGCCGCCTCCAGGCTGGAGAGCGCAGCCAGGTCCGCAAGATGCTGCTGGTCAAGTGAGAGCTGTCGCTGGTTAGAGCCTGCGGCTGGTTAGATGGCTCACGGCGAAGCTCTCACATGCGAAGCATCTCACTGCGAAGCTCTAACCAGCCGTCAGGCTCTAACCAGCAGGAACTGCTCTAACCAGCCGCAGGCTCTAACCTCATCTCACC
>CAZMIS010000386.1:0-4310 GCA_964566325.1 uncultured Anaerolineales bacterium | reverse complement strand
TCACGCCGTCCGCGCCCGCCGCGATGCAGGCTTTGGCCGTGGGGCCGATCAACTCCCATTTGCCCGTGCCGTGGCTTGGGTCTCCGAAGATCGGCAGGTGCGTCCACTGCTTCATCAGGGCGATCCCGTTGATGTCCAGCGTGTTGCGCGTGGCCGTCTCAAAGGTCCGGATGCCGCGTTCGCAGATCATCACCTGGCGGTTGCCGCCGCTGAGGACGTACTCCGCGGACATGAGCGTCTCCTGCACGGTGCCCATCATGCTCCGCTTCAGGAAGACGGGTATGTGGGTCTTGCCGACCGCGGTGAGCAGCGGGAAGTTCTGGGAGTTGCGGGCGCCGATCTGGAAGACGTCGGTGTACTGGCCGACCAGCTGGACAGCCTCGGGCGACATGACTTCCGTGATGATCGGCAAGCCTGTCACCTCCCGCGCCTCCGCCAGCATGGCCAGGCCGTCCTCTCCGAGGCCCTGGAACGCGTAGGGCGAGCTGCGCGGCTTGAACGCGCCGCCGCGCAGCAGGTCAGCGCCGGCCTCCCGCACCGCGTGCGCGGTCTCGATGAGTTGATCGCGATCCTCCACGGAGCAGGGGCCGGCAATGACCGTGATCTTGGGGCCGCCGATCTCCACCCCGCGCACGTTGATCACCGTATTTTCCGGGTGGAAATCACGCGAGGCCAGCTTGAACGGCTGGAGGATGCGCACGACCTGTTCCACGCCGGTCAGCATCTCGAAGTTGTGGGGTTGGACGGGGCGGTTATCGCCGACCACGCCGATGATGGTTCGCTCGGTGCCCTGGGAGAGATGTGCCTGGTAGCCCATCGTCTCGACCTGCAGCACCACGTTCTCGATATCCACGGCGGTCGCGCCGTGCCTCATGACGATGATCATCGATGAATTCTCCTATTCGTCTGCTGCAGGGTAGCTGCCCAGCAGCTTCAGGAATGCGGTCCGGGTGAGCAGACCGAGCAGTGCGCGGTTGATGGTGGCATCCTGCCAGTGACCTTCGAGGTCGACGTAGAACACGTAGTGCCAGGGCCGGTTGCGCCGCGGGCGGCTCTCCAGCTTGGTCAGGTTGATGTTGCGCGTCGCCAGCTCGCCCAGCACGTGGTACAGCGCACCCGGGGTGTGCATGGTGGCGAAGATCAGCGAGGTCTTGTTGCGCCTGGCTGGCGGCGGCTCCTCCCGGCCGAGGAGGAAGAAGCGGGTCGTATTGTCGGGCGAATCCTCGATGCCGGAATCCAGCACCTCGAGACCGTAGGTTTGGCCGGCCAGCGCACCGGCGATGGCTGCGACCCCCGGCTCCGGCGCGGCAGCCAGCTCGCGCGCTGCCCCCGCCGTATCGTAAGCCACGTGCGCAGCCCACCCCCGCGTGCGCAGGTAGCGCTCGCACTGGGCCAGGGCCTGGTAGTGCGAGCGGACGATTCTGATGTCGGCCGGCCTGGTGCCCGGGGGCGCGAGGAGGCAGTGGCGCACGCGCAGCTTGACTTCACCCACCACCCTCAGGTCATGATCGAGCAGGAGGTCGAAGGCCTGGTTGATGGAGCCGGCCTGCGAGTTCTCCACAGGCAGCAAGCCAAGGGTCGCCTGGCCCGTTTCCACGGCACGGAATACGTCCTCGAAGGTCGCGCAGGGCAGCGTGCTGACCTGGGATCCGAAGTGCTGGAAGATCGCCTCCTGCGAGTATGCGCCGGCCTCGCCCTGGAACGCCACGGTCTCGATCGCTTCGCCGCGCGGCTTGCCGTTGGCGGGCGGTGCATCCTCGAGCGTCGCGGGAGTGGCCGGCAGCGGATCGGCGGCGAGATCGGGCCGCAGCCGAACGGCATCGCGCAGGTAGACGTGCCTCACATCGTAGATCGGCCTGTCCGTGTTCCAGTGCACGAGCACACGGACCGTTCGCGGCAACCCGCCGGCCACATCGATCTCCACCGCATCCAACAAGGGTACATGCTGCCAGCCGAACTCGCGCGCGGCGCGGGCGGGGAAGGCCGCGTTGAGATCGGGCGTGACGGTGAAGACCGCGCTGGCGACGTCCTCCGCCCTGACGCTGTTGGCAGAGACGATCGCAGCCAGCAGCTCACCTGTGGCCTGAAGGATACTCTCGACGGTATTGGCGTCCACCGTGGTGGCGCCGCGGATGCCTCGAACGGCCATGATGCCTCCTGTGACTGGCTCACAGACAAAAAACGAGCGTGGAAGCTGGGCCTCCACGCTCGGCGACTTCGGGGACTGGATGGGGCGCTAGTTGTTCAGCAACACACCAAATCCAGCCGGCGGGGGGCACTGCCGCGGCGGGCTGGAATAATAAAAGTAGAATCCGTGGGTGCTAAACTGAAGACACATGACCCTATCCAGCGAACTGAGATCGGCGGGGATCATATCACGACGGGTTACGGTCTGTCAAACGACGAAAGGAGGGGTGCGTGCCTTCGTGCGTGCGTGCGTGTTGCGCGATTGGCTCCGTGGCCGTACAATTGGGCGGTTGGCATCACATGCCGGGCATCATCAGTTGGGAAGGAGCGCACCATGGCGATCGCAGAGGCAAAATCGAAGATCATCACCCGCATCTGGCAATCCATCGCCTCGAGCGGGGTGTCAGTCAATGCCATTCCCCAGGATCAACTCGACACGCTGGTCAGCGCGATCGCGGACGGCGTCATGCTGGCGGTCGACCAGGAACTGCAGGAGGCCGGCCTGTCGACCCGGGGATACAGCGACGATTCCTTAGCGCCACCCGAGCAGGAGAAGGTGCTGTGGGAGGGCAGGCCATTCCTGTCGCTCACCACGTTCTACCGGATTACCACCGAGCGCGTCCGGGTTCAGCGCGGGCTGGTCGGCCGTGATTTCGACGATATCGAGCTGATCCGCATCCAGGATCTGGATCGGACGCAGGGGGTCACCGAGCGCATGCTGGCCATCGGGGATGTTCACATCATCAGTTCGGACCCGTCGAAGCCCGAGGTGGTGCTGGAGAATGTGCCTGACCCGGACAAGGTGCACGAGATCCTGCGCCGGGCGATGATGGACGCACGGAAGCGATTCCGCTACAGCGTGCAGGAAGAGATGTAGGCGGCGGCTGGGCGGCTTGCCGCGCAGAAGGGCGATCGGATCCCGGGCTGTCCCTACGGGAGCAGCTTGCCGGGGTTCATCGTCTCGCCCGGATCGAATTGGGTAAACAAGGCGCGCAGGGTGGAGAGCCCCAGCGCGCCCTTTTCGCCGGCGAGGTACGGCGCGTGATCGATCCCCACCCCGTGTTGGTGGCTGATCGTCCCGCCGTTGTTAACGATGGCGCGGCTCACGGCGTCCTTAAGCCGCCGCCAGCGAGCCAGCGTCACGTCCGGATCGCCCGCGATCCTGAACAGAAACGTCGTGTAGATGCTCGAACCGTACGGGTAGAGGTGCGACAGGTGGGTGAACGCGTGAACCCGTTCGCCCTCGCCGTCCAATGCATGGGTCAGCGCAGCGTTGACCGCGCCAACCATGCCGTGTATCGCGTCCCACGAGGTTGCGGTCTCCACCGTGTCGATGGCGTAGCCCGACTCCCACAGCGTGTTCCGCAGGTACGGTGTCCTGAATCGGCTCTTGAGCCACTCCTTGCCGAACACCTGCCCGACGTGCACCCCCCCGCTGGCACGCGCCAGGGAGAATGCACGGCGGCGAGAGGCGTCGACCATGGGACGCTCGCCCGTGAAGCCCAGGAGCAGCATGCACTTGTGACGGCCCACCCTGCGGACCGCCAGGAACCGCTCCAACAGCCCGATGAGCCTCTCATGGCCGGCCAGCGCCAGGGTGATCTCCGTCTCTTCCGGAGTGCTCAGGCGGACCATGGATAACCGGGCGTCTGACTGGACGATGGCGCGCGCCGCGGCAGCGCCCTCCTCGAACGAGGCGAAGAAGAACGCGTGAAACACCTCCGTCTCAGGCAGCGCGCTGATGCGGACGGTGGCCTCGGTGATGATCCCGGCACGCCCCTCAGACCCGAGCACGAGCTCGCGCAGGTCAGGACCGGCCGCGGAGGCCGGGAAAGCGGGCACGACCAGGGTGCCCGCCGGCGCCTCCACCCGGCACCCGGCGAACAGGCGCTCGATGCGCCCGTAGCCCAGGGCCTGCTGGCCGGCAGAGCGCGTGGCGATCCATCCGCCCAGGGTGGACAGCTCGAAGGACTGGGGGAAGTGGCCGAGGGTGAAGCCCTTCGCATGCAGGGCTGCCTCGAGGTCGGGTCCGGCCACGCCCGCACCGAAGGTCGCGAGACGGCTCTCGGGGTTCAGTGAGATCAGCGCGTTGAGGCGGCCCAGGTCGACGGTCAGGGCCGGCC
>CAZMIS010000385.1:0-4315 GCA_964566325.1 uncultured Anaerolineales bacterium | reverse complement strand
ACCGTCGCCGCGATCGCACAGACCGGCGTCGACTTCATCTCCGTCGGTGCGCTGACGCACTCGGTCATCGCGCTGGATATCAGCCTGGAATTGCAGATTACGGGTTGAAGGTTCCAGGTTGAAGGTTGCAGGTTACGGACCGAAGTCGACCTTCAACTTTCAACCTTATGACCTTCAACTGTCAATCGGGAGGTGTCATGACAACATTACAGCCCATCGACCGGACGGGGATGTCGGTCGATGATCACTATCGGGAACTGAAGGCGCGGATCGGGGAATATACGCCGGACTTCGAGTTGTGGATGAAGGCGGAGCTGGCGCACGAGATCAATCAGCTGAAAATCGAGCGGAACGCGGTGATCCTGGGCCACAACTACATGGAGCCGGCCCTGTTCCATTCGGTCCCTGATTTCGTTGGCGACTCGCTGGACCTGTCCCGCAAGGCCGCATCGACCGACCGGGACGTGATCGTCTTCTGCGGCGTCCGGTTCATGGCCGAGACGGCCAAGATCCTGAACCCGACCAAGACGGTGTTGATTCCGTCGCTGAAGGCGGGGTGCTCCCTGGCAGCCAGCATCACGGCCGAGGACGTGCGCGCGCTCAAGGCGCGCTTCCCCGGCATACCGGTGGTGACCTACGTCAACACTTACGCGGACGTCAAGGCCGAGAGCGACGTCTGCTGCACATCGGGCAACGCGGTGGCGGTGGCGAAGTCGTTGGGCGCGGACACGTTCATCTTCTTGCCTGACGAGTACCTGGCGCGGAACGTGGCACGTGAGTCGGGCAAGCGCATCATCATCCCCCGCAAGGGACCGGACGGCGAGCTGGTCGTGGACACGACTGAGCCGTACGACATGGTGGGGTGGGGCGGCCGGTGCGAGGTGCACGAGCAGTTCAGCGTGAAGGACATCGAGGCGGTGCGCACGCAGTTCCCGGACGTGGTGATCCTGTCGCACCCCGAGTGCAGCCCCGAGGTGGTCGCGGCGTCGGACTTTTCCGGCAGCACCAACGCGATGATCCGCTACGTGGAGCAGACGGAGGCCCCGCGCTACCTGCTGCTGACCGAGTGCTCGATGGGTGAGAACGTGGCGGCCGCCAATCCCCATAAGGAGATGCTGCGCCTTTGCAGCGTGCGGTGCCCGCACATGAACCAGATCACGCTCGAGATGACCCGTGACGCGCTCAAGTACATGCAGTACGTCACCGAGGTGCCGGAGGAGATCCGTGTCCGGGCGCACCGGGCGGTGCGCCGGATGCTGGACATCGGTTAGCGTTGACCACGCTTCTGCACGGCCAGCCCGGCGCCGACCGTGCAGAAGTTCATCCCTGGCACATTAACAGATCGTGTTGTTCTGCACTTTCCTCGCTGCACCCCCTTGACAGGCCCCTTTCCAGTTGTATAATGTCTAACGTTATACCATTACAATAGCCCATCCGCCGCGACGATGCCTGGCGGGCAGACCCGTCGGCACACCGCCGCTATCGACAAGAGCTGGCCCCATGATCGCTCGTCGCATGAACCGAGCCGAAGAGGTCGAGCGCGCGCTGCTCGATCGCTTGGAGTCGTTGGCCGATCCCGATGGCCGCCTGCCGACCGAGGCTGAGATCGCCGAGATGTTCGGCGTGAGCCGGGGCACGGTGCGCAGTGCGGTCGGTGCGTTGGCCACGCGCGGCATGTTGGTACGGCGCCAGGGCATGGGCACCTTCCTCAACCGCCGCGCGTTTCTCCGCAATCCCATCGATGAAGCGATCGACTTCTGCGAGGTCATCTCGCGCAACGGCCGCATGCCGGGAAGGCGGTTCATACGGACGGCAATCGAGGCGCCGGACCCACAGGTCGCGGCCGCGCTGGGCATCGACGATGCAGAGGCATTGGTGCGCCACACGATCTTCACGGCCGACGACAGCCCAGCCATCTACTGCGTCAACACCTTGCCGCTCTCGGTCGTTCCCCGGCCGCTGGCCGAACGGGTCGTCCAGAACCCGCAGCTTTCCGAGCCCTTGTACGAGTTCCTGTCGCAGGAATGCGGCCAGCGCGTGGCCTATCATGCTGCAACCCTATGGCCTGCGCTCGTGCGCGATTGCAGCCTGCTGGAGCCGATCGGCCACCCCCTCTCGCCCGTGCTGGTCATCGACGAGGTGGGTTTCAATGCCAGCGCGGAACCGGTGCTGCACTCCAGCGAGGTATACCCTGATGCGCTCATGCGCTTTGAGTTGATTCGCCGCCGGGGCCGGTCCGTTGACTGCGCCTGAGGCAACCGCCGGCCCCGCGGAGGCAACGGCCCGGCGCGAGGAAGCCGCGCTGCTGGCGCGCATCCTGCCCGTCCGTTTGCTGATCAACGCGCAGTTCAGGATCGTCTATCCCTTCCTGCCCGCGATCGGACGCGGTCTGGGCGTCCCGCTGGAAACCGCGGCGCTGTTGGTCGCGTTTCGGGCTGGGTTTGGAGCGGTGAGCCCGCTCTTCGGCTATCTCGCGGACCGGTTCGGCCGCAAACGAATGATGGTGGCCGGCGCGCTGGCGCTCATGGCCGGTGCAGGGATCGTGGCGATCGCACCGGTCTTCGGTTTCGTGCTGGCAGGATTCGGTCTGCTGGGCATTGCGCAATCGGCCTACGACCCCGCGATGCAGGCGCATGTGAGCGACCTCGTGCCGCAGGAGCGCCGGGGCAGGGCGCTGGGCATCGTGGAACTGTCCTGGGCCGGTTCCTGGCTGATCGGCGTGCCGGCGACGGGCTTCCTGATGGCGCGCTGGGGCTGGCAATCGCCCTTCGCGGTGATCGCGGTGCTGGCCGCGTTCTCCGTGTGGCTCACGTTGACGGTGCGGGAGACGGCGCCGGGCCTGCCGACGTCGGCGCCGGGTCTTCCGTCGTCGGCGCCGGGTCTTCCGACGCCGGCGCCGGGCGACGGGCAGGTGCGCGTCTCGGCCCTGCCGCGGCCGGTGCTGTATGCCCTGGCCGCCAGCGCCCTCATCCTCTTTGCGAACGAGACGCTGTTCATCGTCTATGGTGCGCTCATGGAGGACCGCTTCGGCCTCGCGCTGGGCGTCCTCGGTGCAGCCTCCATCGTGGTCAGCGTGGCGGAGCTGGTGGGCGCCACGACGGTCGTCACGTGGGTCGATCGTATCGGCAAACGTCGTGCGCTGATCGGCGGCTTGCTGGTCAATGCGGCCTGCTTCGCGCTGCTGCCCGTGATGGGCGCTTCGCTGCCCCTCGCACTGACCGGACTGGCCGCAGTGGCCCTGACGTCCGAGTTTTCGATCGTGACCTCCATTCCGCTGCTCTCGGGCCTGGCCGACAGATCGCGCGGGCTGGTCATGGCGGTCCGAACCGCCCTGATGTGGGGCATGGTGATCGTTGGGTCGTTCGTTGCGCCGCGTCTCTGGCATGCCTATGGCCTGCCTGCGGTTGCCGCGACGTCGGCAACCGCGATCCTGATGGCCGCGCTGCTGGTCTGGCGCGGCGTTCGAGCAGATACACTTCAACCCGATCGTTAGCATCAAGTCATACCCAAAGGAGGAGCTGTACATGCGCAGCAACTGGCTATCTGAGATCGTCAAGCGCGCACAATCCGGACCGTACATGAAGGAGGGCGACTTCGACCTGAAGGTCACCCGCCGCATCAAGGAGCTGGTCCGCGAGAAGGGCATCAAGTACGATGCCACAAACCTGTGCCCCACGGACGACGACATGGCGGACCGCGTTTGGGACGCGGGCCTGCAGTTGTTCGTCGAGATGGGCGCGTATTGCCAGTCCACCGAGCGCTGCATCAAGTTCACGCGCGACGAGGTGCTGGAGATCCTGGGGCTCGAACCGGGCGCGGTGACGCTGGGCACGGGCAAGGACGCGGTGGTCATGCGCCATCGCGGGGTCGAGGATCCGCAGCGTGCGATCATGCATTCCGGGCCGACCGGGCTGCCGAGCACCGAGAAGAACCACCCCCTGATTCTGCTGTCGTGCGCGCAGGAGCCGCTGGTAGACTGCCTCGGCGCGGGTTCCGTGTCCACCTACTTCGGCGAGCAGATCCTCCCCGGCACCCCGCTGGAGATCTTTGGTGCACGCCGTGATGCCAGCGTGGCCCGCGAGGCCGTGCGCATGGCGGGGCGGCCCGGCATGCACATCAACGACGTGGCGGTGCCGCTCACGTGCGCGGGCAAGATGGCCGCGTGCGATCCCCAAGCCGGGCTCCGGCCTTCCGATGCGTTCCTGGTGTCGCAGATGGTCGAGCTGAAGACCGACTTCGACCAGCTCTCCCGCGTCGCGTTCCTCAAGAACGTCGACATGGTGACGGTGGACCTGATGACGCCCCTGATCGGCGG
>CAZMIS010000384.1:0-4338 GCA_964566325.1 uncultured Anaerolineales bacterium | reverse complement strand
CCCGGCGCCCGTCCTTCACATTACGGAGTCCTGCTGATTACGGCCGTTCGCCTGCGGTCCGGCGAACGGCCGTAATCAGCAGGACTCCGTAATGTGAAGGACGGGCGCCGGGTGCCTCGGAGCGGCGCCATTCGTGTCGGTTTTTTCCTTCACATTACTTCGCCCCGAGGTCAGAGCGAGTCAAGCCAAGCCAACACGCTCGCATCACGCCGCCAACGAGGCGGCTTCGCGATCTTCGAGGACGGATCGAGCCGCTCGAGCGCTTGTCGCTTGGTTTCCAGATTGGCCTGGGCATAGTGGTTGGTGGTGTCCAGGTGAACATGCCCGAGCCAGCTCCGAATCACCGTCACGTCGACGCCGGCAGCGACCAAGTGGACGGCCGTCGCATGCCGGAATCGGTGTGGCGAAACGCCCTTCGACGACAGCGACGGAGTGATTACTGCCGCAGCCCTGACATATTGTGCGAGCTTGAAGCGCGCGCCGGAGGCACCAAGCGGGCCTCCATAGCGATTCACGAACAGGGGCTCAGTCGCAGTGCGAGGCTGTCGTCTGAGCAGGGCCTTGAGCAGCGCGACCGTCTCGGGCCACAACGGGCAGATGCGCTCCTTGCGGCCTTTGCCAAAGAGGCGAACAGACATGGGCGACTCGAATCGGATCGCCTCCGGACAGACATCGAGTGCTTCCTGTATCCGCGCGCCGGTGTTGTAGAGGAAGGACAGCAGTGCATGGTCGCGCTGCCCTTCCAAGGTTGCGCGATCCGGCTGCGCCAGGATGGCCTCGATCTCGTTGGGTTCGAGGTACTGCGCTGCCGGCTTCGGCGCCTTCTTGGTCGGGATATGCCGTACCGCGGCACACTGGGCGATCGCCGTTGGCTCCCGCTCGGCAACGAAGCCGTAGAAGCTGCGCAGCGCGGCGAGCCGACAGTTGCGCGTACCGATCGAGACCTTGCGCGCCTGTTCGCTGTGCTGCAGGAAGGCCGCCACCTCGGTCGCTGTGAGGTCCGTCAGGGTCAGTTCGGCGACGGGTCGCTTGTGTCGCTCGGCGGCAAACCGGAGAAACAGCCGCCACGTGTCACGGTAGGACCGCACCGTGTGCGGCGAGACGTTGAGCTGCTGGACCAGCCGCTCGTAGAAGAAGGCGTGCAGCAGTCCGGGGAAGGCATTGACCGGCTTCATGACAGCACCTCCGCGTCGGCGTGCAACGCGTGCGCGCCGAAATCTCTGAAGCGCTCGCTCGCCTGCTGCAGCAACTCCTGCGTGACCGTCAGGTACACGAGCGTCGAATGGATGTCCTTGTGGCCGAGGTAGGTCGCCAGATACGGAAGCCGTTGTTGCGGATTGATGCCCTCGCGGTACCACGTGAGCACGCGATCGGCCACGAACGAGTGGCGAAGATCATGAATGCGCGGGCCGACACGCCCACTGCTGGGCTTCAGCCCCGCACTTCGCATGACCTTCACGAGCAGCTTCTCGGCCATCGTGTCGGAATAGCGCCCGGCATGCTGCTCATGCCAGAAGAGGCCCGATGACTCTATCTGCGGCCCTCCCGCCGAGTGCCTGGCGCCGACAAAAGCGCGCAGCGCCTCCACCACGCTTGGCGCCAGCGGCAAGGTGCGGGACTTGAAGAACTTCGTGTTGCGAATGGCAATCTCGCCGCGGGTCAGATCGACGTCGCCCAGGTCCAGGTGCACGATCTCGCCCAGGCGCAGTCCGGCGCAGTACGCGAGCACGAGCATCGTGTACAGGCTGAGCGGCCGCAGTGCGGCCCGCGGCGAGGGCCAGTGCAGCGCGGTGTCTAGCAGAAGTCGAACTTCGGCGGGCGTGAACAAGTGAGGCTGCCGCCGCTCGACTCGGCGCCACAGACGCGGATCCGGGCGGGGCATTGGCAGGTCAGGGTCGAGACGGCGCCACGCCCGGGCAAGGTCGTTCCTGAGCAGTTGGCATTGGTATGCGTGAGAGGTGGTCGGATGCTCGCCCGCCCATTGCCTCAGCAACTCCGTTGGCGAACTGCCCGCAAGGTCTGGTCGACCTTGCAGAAAGCGATCGAAGCGCAGGAACCGCGCCGTCTGCGTGCCGTACTGACGGCCCAAGGCACGCATCAGTTCGGCGTGGCCGCGCAGGAAGTCGCCCAGGAAGCTGGCAAACGGCGGCAAGCATCGAACGGCTTCGAGCGCCTTGTGCGGGTCCGTACAGAGCAACGCGCGAACGATGGGCGGGGTCCCCCGCAGCCCGTACTGGGCGCGTAGATCAGCCAGGGGATTGACCGCGATGAGACCATCGCGGACGAGAAAATCGAGAAACCGATCGAGCACACGTGACTGATGGGCGACGAGATCCTCATTGCAGTGCCTCGCGCGCTCGCGCAGCCACTCCACGATGATCGTGAGATCGACGGTTCCGTCACCGCGCTGCTCCGCCAGTCGCTGAAAGCCGGCGAGGATGCCTCGATAGATTCGAGCCGTATGTGAGGTGCGCAGGCGCAGTTGCCGCAAATAGCGGCCAATGGCGTCGCCGTTGACATCAGGCCAGGCGTTCATGCTTGAACCTCCTGCCCGGGGATCTCCAGTGCCACGTCACGCAGGTCATCGGTGGCGAGCTTGAGATATGGGCGCGTCGACTCGGCTGAGCGGTGGCCCAACAGATCGCCGATCGTCTTGGTGGTTGCAGATGCGCGAAGAAGGCTGACTGCGCGGGCGTGCCGAAAGGTATGCGGTCCGCACTTGCCGGCAGGGCTGACGGCGGCACCCTCCAAGCGCAAGCGGACCAGCAGGTACAGGCTGGATCCGCGACTGAAAGATCTATACGGAGCCTTGGTATGGACAAAGATCTCGCGGGCATCGGTGACGGGCCGTCCTCGCCTCAAGTAGGCCAGCAGGGCATCGCCGACGGCCGGGACCAAAGGCAGGTCCGACTGGAGGCCGGTCTTGGTATGCCGAACCACGAATCGGTCACCACGCCAGTCCACATCGTCCAACCGCAGTTGGACGATCTCCCCGGCCCGCAGGCCGTAGGTGGCAAGCAGCACGAGGATCGCGTAGTCGCGCAATCCCTTGGAAGAGTGGTCCTGGCCGGTCGAAGCAAGAACGGCGCGTATCTGTTCGGGATCCAGGAGCGAGGGCATCGCCTCGCAGGCGTACAGCGTTGGCGAAATGACGCGGGCGGCGAGGTCGAGCGCAGTGCGCCCGGTGACATGAAGGAACTTGAGGAAGCAACGCAGTTGCTGCGTCACATTCCTGCGCGAGACCCGGCGCAGCGCGGGACACCTCCACTGGACATAGGCGTCGATGTCAGCGAGCCGCATGGCCCTGAGATCGAACGCGTCGGCGCTGCCCCCGTACCACGAGAGAAGTCGTCGCGCTTCGGCGACCATGACGCCGATGGATCGGGCCGCAAGCCCTCGCTGCGCATGCAGCCACTGAGCGAACTCGGCCAGTAGGCCGTCGAAGTACAACTCGGACGGACTGCGTGCTGCCGGTGCGACGGGCCAGCTGCCCCTGACAACCCGAAGCAGTTGGTGGATGCCGGCGGTGTGCGAACTGCGCCAGCGCGTCATGGAGGCGGCCGCTCGTCCGTGACGTTGACGATACCGACGGAGCTTGCAGGCAAGGTACATGGAGACGTGCGCAGGCTCGACCTCATCGAGGCGAACATGTCGCTTCTCCAAGTAGCGAAGGAAGAGCCTGGCGAACGCGACGTAGCGAACGATGACGGTTGGGGCGTATCGCGCCAACGTCAAATGTTCCCAGAGCTGGGCCAGAGGTGTTGCAGCATCGAGCGGGCGGTCCGACATCATCGGTTCCTTGGGGAGTTGGAGGAACCAAGGATCGTGCCGCCGCCGGATCAACGATCCGTGCCCAACCGACTGAAGCGCGGAAACCGGTCGATGGCGATCCCATCAACGGTTTGCGCGGGACGAAGCGCAAAGTCCGCCAAATAATGTGAAGCAAACGCCGGCGCAGATGCCGCCGCTCCCAGGCGCCCGGCGCCGGTCCTTCACATTACGGAGTCCTGCTGATTATTGCCGGAATCGTCAGCTCGCGATTCCGGGAGCTTGGCGTAGACCACCCACTCGCACTTGTGCAGCGGCTCAAGCCAGGCCCTGAAGGCAGCGGCGTCGGCCAGCGCCGCGTGCTCGCCAAAGAACCTGAGCTTGCCGCCATCGTGCAGTTGCTGCAGTTCCTCCAGGAAGCGGCGCCTGAACAGCCGGGACAGCACGCGCACCGGCAGGAAGAACCCCGGCCGGCAGGTCACCCAGCGTGAACCGTCGGGTGCCAACCCGCCACCCGGCACAATGCCATGCACGTGCGGGTGGTGGGTCAGTGCCGAGCCCCATGTGTGC
>CAZMIS010000383.1:0-4350 GCA_964566325.1 uncultured Anaerolineales bacterium | reverse complement strand
CCATGGACAGCCAGTTGCCCACGCCCACCGTCATCGTCTTCGTCATGGCCGCCATCCTGTGGTTCGGCATGCTCGTCGTGGGCGGCGTGGACAGGAAGATCATCGCGCGCACCTTCGGCGCGGGCCTGGCCTATGTGCTGACCTTCGTCGACGGGGTTGCGCCGATTGCCAAGTACACGACCTCGCATGACAACGGTTTCTGGAACGGCATGTATGTGATGTCGCAGCAGATCAGTTGGTGGGGAGCGGCCGCCTGGGCCATCTTCATCTTTGCAGTCTTGTGGAAGAAGTCATGGGCCATACCGGCGGGCGTCTTTGCCGGGACCATGTCCATGTTGGCCGGCTATCCCATGGGGCTGTATAATGCCTTGGTCGAGGTGCACCGCTTCTCCATGTTCCTGCCCGCGCCCATCTTGAGCACGATCCTGGTGATTTACCTCTGGCTGCCCGGCACGAGGCGGATGCTCGAACGCTGGAACTCGGCAAACTAGCTGCTGGTACTTCCCGGTGAGGCGTCAGGACACACGAGAGGAGCACATAGATGCGATTCATCAAAGCGCGGCTCGGCTACCTCTTCGGCTCCACCAAGGGGCTGATCCTGGTGGCCATTGCCATGATTGCCGTGGTCACCGCGGTGTGGGGCATGCTGTCCGGCCCGTTGGCCGAACTGGGCGTGCGCGAGGTGGTGGTCAGGCTCCTAGGCATGGACCTGGTGCAGGCCGAGCGCGAGGGCCGCATCATCATCCTCTACCACTCCATCGCGATGGCCGTGATCGCCATCGAAACCTACATGGTCACCGGCCTCCTGGCCATGAAGCCGTTCTACAAGACCGCGGTCCGTGCGCTGATCACGCCCGGCTACATACTGGCGATGGTCTTCGGCCTTCTCTTCGCCTACTTCGGCCATAACTGGGCGTTCCACGGGCTCTACATCGCAGGGCTGACACTCGTCTTTTTCGCCGGCGTGCTGCTGGTGATTGCCCTGTGGCCGTGGAACCGTGAGTATCACCAGGTGGACCCGGCCTACGCCCGGACGCGCGGGGGCGTGGATGTGGAGCGCGTGGCCTTCTTCGCCACCGCACTCACTACGGTGATCTCGGCAATGTTCGGCGCGGTCCCCGGCTCGTTCTTCGGCAACGGGTTTCAGACTTTCCTGGCCGAGAATATCATCCGTCTGCCCGAGAAGTCGACGATGCAGTACGCCATCATCGGCCACCTGCACATCATGCTGGCGCTGATCGCCATCATGATCACACTCATCGTCGGCCGCTGGCTGAACTTCAAGGGCATCCTGCACAAGATCGCCATGCCGCTGATGATTCTCGGCACGATCGTGTTGAACCTGGGCGTGTGGGGTGTGGCCACGCCGCTCGAGCCGATTGCCCACATGATCATCTACGTCGGGGCGACGCCGTCCATGGTGGCCGCGCTCCTGCTGCTCATCTGGAGTTGGGGCAAGCTGATGCGTGACGGCACTGCGGGCATCTCCCGGCCCAGCCTCGGTCAGAAGCTCAGCGCGCTCGTGCGGGATCCGCTGAAGTTCGGCCCGACCTGGCAGATGCTCTTCATGAACTTCACCACCAGCGGTCTGGGCATCTTCATGGCGGTCAAGCTGGACGAGATCTTCCGCGTGTGGCCCGCACGCGAGGAGCGCATCGAGCTGACCGGACACTGGCACGTGCTCTCGGCCATCATCGCCACCATCATCCTGCTCTACTACGGGGATATGCTCGGCCTGAAGGGCAGGCTCCGCCAGCTCTACGGCTGGGCCATTATCATCCTCTCCGACATCGCGTTTGCGGGGGTGACGCTCTTCGAGATGAAGCGGCTCTTCATCAGCGAAGCCGTGCAGCAGCCGCTGGTCAACGCGCTGATGATCGCAATGGATTTCGCCCTGGCCATGCTGCTGGTTGTCCTCGCCATCGTGATGGTCTGGCGGCTGGCCGACCTCTTCAGGGGAAGGGGGCGCTGGACCGAGGAACTGAACCACGAGCTCGCCCAGGAGGTGTCGAAATGAAGCGCTGCCTCCCGATCCTCGTCCTGCTCGCTGTTCTCCTGACCGCGTGCAGCGTCGATCTGAATGCGTCGCTGCCCGCGTTCGAGACGGGCGTGAGCCCGGAGGCCTGGGCGAGCGTTCCCGCCGGCGAATTCTACTTCGGCCAGTTCGCGGAAGCGGCCTCGACGGGCGCGTACGAAGTCATGGTCACCAACGTCACCACCGCGCAGTACGCCGCGTTCCTGAACGATGCGCTGGCCGGCGGGTACGTCAAGCTTGACGGCGATCGCGTGGTTGGGTACTATCCCGGCGACGAATTTCGCGGGGTCAAGCACGAGGAGCGAATCGACGGCGGCGACTGGATCTTTGTCCCCCTGGACGATCCGGCGCAGCGCGTGAAGTACGACGGCGCCACCTTCACGGCTCAGGAGGGGTACGCGCACCACCCGATGACCATGGTTTCCTGGTTCGGTGCGTGGGGCTACTGCGGTTACTACGGTTATCGCCTGCCGACGGAAGCAGAATGGGAGAAGGCCGGCCGCGGCACGGACACGCGTCCGTTCCCGTGGGGCGAGAACATTCGCCGCAACAACGCCAACTTCTATGCCAGCCGCGACCCATTCGAAGACATGGGCTCGTTTGGTTCACGTACCACGCCCGTCGGCTTCTACAACGGCAAGACTTACGGTGATTACGCCACGCTGGACTCTGTCTCGCCATACGGCTTGTACGACATGGCGGGCAACGTGTGGCAGTGGACCGGTGACGTATATGAAGGGATGCACTACCGCTTCATGCGCGGTGGTTCGAAAGACACGTATGAGATGGACCTGCGCCTCTGGGTGCGCAACAATGCCACGCCGACGTACGCCAGCCCAGGCGTAGGCTTCAGATGCGTGCGCTGAGACGTGCGGACACAGATGCGATCGTGAGCGATGCGATCGTGAGGGGATGCGGCATGCATATCCTGGCTGCCAAACTGCGCCTGTACTGGCAGCTCATCAAGAGCCTGCAGACCGGCTTGCTGCTGGCGACCGGCCTGGCGGGCTACATGAGCGGCAGGTGCCCCGTGCTGGCGTGTCCCACGCTGCTCGGCCTGGCCGGCAGCCTGTTCCTCGCGATCAGCGGCAGCACCGTGATCAACATGGTCTACGACCGCGATATCGACGCACGGATGCAGCGGACCTGCGGTCGTCCTCTGCCGGCCGGGCTGATCGCCGCGCGTGAGGCGCTGCTGGTCGGCCTGGGGCTGTCTGCGGCGGGCGTGGGCTGGGCAGCCGCTCTCGACCTGCGCTACGGTGCCGTCGTGCTGGCCGGGCTCTTCTTCGATGTCGTGATCTACACGATCTGGCTCAAGCGGCGCACGCCCTATTCGATCGTTTTCGGCGGCATCGCGGGCGGCATGCCCGTGTTGGCCGGGCGGACGTTGGCGGTCGGCGGCCTGGACGCGGTCGGCATGCTGCTGGGCCTGGCGGTGGTGCTCTGGATTCCGACCCACATCATGACCTTCAGCATCCGGCACGAACAGGATTACCTGAGTGCGGGCATTCCGACCTTCCCGTCAACCTACGGCGTGGCAACGACGCGCAAGATTGTCGCGCTTTCCAGCCTGGCCGCGGGTGCGGTGATGGTGGCTGCCGCGCTGCTCCTCGGCATGGAGTGGGGCTACCTGCGCCTGCTCGGCGTGTTGAGCGCGGGACTGCTCGGTCTGGTGGTTCACAGCATGGCGCGACCATCCGACCGGGCCAACTTCGCCGTGTTCAAGTACGCCTCAGTGTATATGCTGGGGTCGATGATCCTGCTGGTGATGGCATCGCTGTAAACATGACGATACAGGACCGGCGCTTAGCCGACTGAGGAGCTAAGCGTGCAATACAAACCAGGATGCAGCGGAAAAGGAGACTACAGATGACTCAACAATCCCGGTGGGGAAGAATCCTGCGCATCTTTGCGATCGTTCTGATGGCGTTAGCGGCCGTCTTCATGCTGTTGGGGGGCATCGGCACAACGTGTGTGGCCTGGGGGGCCCAGAAGTATCCGCCCTTCCGTGGTCTGATACCCTATATATGGGTCTACCAGGCCTCTTCAATCATCACCATTGGGGCCGGCCTGCTGGGCCTGTGGGCCACGGTGGGGCTGGCGCGCGGCAAGCGCTGGGCGTACGGCCTGGCCCTCCTGTCGTTGGCCATCGGCCTGCTGCTTTCCGGCGCCCAGATGTATGTCTCCGAGGTGGTGCGCGGGAAGTCGGCCCCCAACAGCATGCGAGTCTACATCACCGTGTTCACGCTGCTGGTCATGCTGTTGCTGCGCATCCCGGCCATCTGGAACCAGGTCGGGCTGTTCCGCCCTGGGCG
>CAZMIS010000382.1:0-4361 GCA_964566325.1 uncultured Anaerolineales bacterium | reverse complement strand
TGTCCGGCTCGGCGGACGCATCGACGGCAGCGTGGCGCCCGAACTCGGCGCCCAATTGCGCAACCTGACCGACGCGGGGCACTACAAGCTCGTCATCAACCTGAAGGACGTGAACTACACGTCCAGTGCAGCGCTCCGCGAACTGATCAGCACGTGGAAGACCTGCCGGCGCTGGAATCGCGGCGATATGCGCCTGGCCGAGATCAACCCCAACATCAAGAAGGTTCTGGACCTGACAGGCCTCAGCGGGCAGTTCACCCTCTTCGATACCGAGGCCGAAGCCGTCGGCAGCTTCTAGTCGGGAATGTCGCGTTTTGAGGCTGGAGGCCAGCGCCCGCGGGGTCGGTCTCCAGCTTCGTGCTATCTGTGAAGGGAACGGGCGGGGTGAGGCAGACGTACGAGCGCGAGTCGGTATTCAACGGGATGATGGACTCCGTGCCGGACATCATCGGGTTCATCGAGGACGCCTGCGAGGGCGCGGCGGTCGGCCCCGGCGTCTGTTTCGACCTGACCCTCGCGGTCGAAGAGGCTGCGAGCAACGTCATCGTGCATGGTTACCGGGGCAGCGGTGGCATGTTGAAGATCCGCTTCGAGACGACCAACGGCGATGTCGTCATCGTCCTGCGCGACCATGCGCGACCGTTCAAGCCCGGCAAGGTCAGGCCCCCGAACAAGACCGTGCCACTGGAAGATCGTCCGCTGGGCGGACTGGGCATGCACCTGATACACCAGTTGATGGACGAAGTTGTCTACGAGGTTCTTCCCGACGGCAATCTGCTGACCATGATCAAGCGAGGCGCGGTCACGGAGCCCTCATGAGCGATGCGAAGGCGGCAGGGGCGCACCCTGCGCCCTCCGGGCCGGGCCCGGGGCGCAGGAACGCAAGCCACCGGCGGCGATATTCGGAACTGGCCACGCTGGCAGACATCGGGCGCTCCATCGTCCAGGCGCCACTGGATCAGGACGCCCTCTGCGAGCTGATCTACGAACTCGCGGGCCGCATCGTTCCCACCGACACCTTCCAGGTCGGCCTCTTCGACGGCGATCGCTACCGCATCAAGGTGTGGCTCAAGAAAGGCCAGCGACAGCCACAGGCCACCTTTCCGCTGCGTGAAGGCGAAGGCATCATCGGTTGGCTGCGCGCCGAGCGCCAGCCCCTCCTGGTCCATGACTTTCAGCAGGAAATGGACGCGCTGCCTGCGCGACCGGTCTATCTCAGCGACGACCCGCCGCGGTCCGGCATCTACCTGCCCCTCCTCATCGGTGACGAGGCCATCGGCGCGATCTCGATTCAGAACGGCTCGCCGAATGCCTTCGACGAGCGCCACCTGCGCCTCCTGACCATCCTGGCCAACCAATCCGCCTCCGCGCTCCGCAATGCACAGCTCTTCGACCGCGCCGAGCGCCGGCTGAATGCGCTGGCGGCAGTGTCCGAGGTCGGCCGGAGCCTCACGCGCATCCTGGACCTGGATCAGCTGCTCGAGCAGATCGTGGAGTTGATGCGCGTCCGGTTCGGCTACTACCACGTCCAGATCTTTCTGATCGAACGCGGCAGCCAGCACGCGGTGTTTGTGGCGTCCAGCGGCCACGGATTGAACCAGAAGTGGCGCCAGGAAGAGCGAACCATGCGCATCGGCCGGGAGGGCATCATCGGCTGGGTGGCAGAGCGCGCAGAGCCGCTGCTGGCCAACGACGTCAGCGCAGAGCCGCGCTACATCCCCGACGACCCGCGGCTGCTGCCCGACACGCGGGCAGAACTCGCCATGCCGATGCTCGTCGACGGGGAGATCGTCGGTGTGCTCGACGTCCAGAGCGACCAGCTGAATGCCTTCGCCCCGGACGATATCTTCGTGGTGCGCACCATGGCGGATCAGGCCGCGGTGGCGGTCAACGCGGCGCGCGCGTACGAAGCGCAGCGCGTGGAAGCCTGGGTGACCACCGTCATGCTGCAGGTCGCGGAGGCCACGAGCCAGGTCGACAACGTGGGGGACGTCCTGGACGCGGCCGTGCGCGTCACTGCGATGCTGGCAGGTGTCGAGTCCGTCGTCATCTGGCTGTGGGACGAGGAACAGCAGGCGTTCGAGGTCGGATCATCCTTCGGACTGGCCGGCGGCCCCGACCAGTCCGTGGCGCTCCGCGTGCGTCCCGAAGAGTGGCCGGTGTTCGAGACGCTGCGCACCACCCGTGCGCCGTCCTTCGTGGACCGGGCCTCTTCACCCGAGGCAGAGGCCCTCGTGCCCAACCCGGCGCTGTTCGGACCTGCAGAGGCAGTGGCCTTGCTGCCCATGCTGAACAAGGGCGAGGTGTTCGGCGTCCTGGGCGCAGGCGTCCTGGGCGCAGGGTTCGTGGGCGGACGCGGCAACCACATGGATGAGCGGCGCCTGGCCATGCTGGCCGGCATCGCACACCAGATCGCGGCAGCGGTCGATAACAGCCGCCTTTCGGCCATGCGCGAGGAAGAGGCGTGGACCTCTACCGTCCTGCTGCAGGTCGCGGAGGCCATCCGCCGCCTGCAGCCCGTCGACGTGACGCTGGAGCAGGTGACCCGGCTGGCGCCCGCGCTGACGGGCGTCGATCGCTGCGTCGCGCTCCTGATCGACGACGAGGGCAACTTCCGCGCCCGCACCGTCCAGGGCCAGCGCCCGGGCCTGGCCGAAGCCTACCGGGACGCCGTGATCCGCCCGGGCGAGCTGCCCCTGCTGGACGATGCCTGCCGCTCGGGGCAGCCGATCTTCGTCGACGATGTCGAGGGCAGCGCGCGCGTGCCGCCGGCGTGGCGCGCCCGGTTCGGCAGCCGGACGATCCTCGTCGTGCCGCTGCTGGTGGCCGACGAGCCGATCGGCGCGCTGCTGGCCGATGACGTCGACAGCGCGCACATGTTCAGCCCGCGGCGCGTCCGCATCCTGGTGGGCATCGCCAACCAGGCGGCCATCGCCATCGAGAACGCCAGGCTTCAGTTGCAGGAGGCCGAGCGTGCGCGGCTGGGCCGGGAACTGGAGCTGGCCCAGGAGATTCAAAGGACCCTGCTGCCCCAGGCCGCGCCGGAGGTCGAGGGCTACCAGGTCGCCTACCGCTGGCGGTCGGCGCGCCAGGTCGGCGGCGATTTCTTCGATTTCATACGGCTGGACCCGTCCCGGACCGGCCTGGTGATTGCCGACGTATCAGACAAAGGCATCCCCGCCGCGCTCTACATGATGTTCGCGCGCACCATCATGCGCGCGGTGGCGTTCAGCGGCCGGGACCCCGCGCCGGCGCTGCAGCGCGCCAACCAGCTCATCCTGTCCGACAGCACCTCGGACATGTTCGTGACCGCCCACTACGGCGTCCTCGATGCGAACAGCCACCGCCTCGCGTACAGCAGCGCGGGCCACAACCTGGCGCTGCACGTGCGTGCCGCGGACGGCGGCATCGACGAGCTGACGACGTCGGGCCTCGCGCTCGGCATTATCGATGATGTCCAGTTCGAACAGAAGACGATCGACCTGGCCGAGGGGGACGTCGTCCTGTTTTACACGGACGGCGCCATCGACATGCTCGATCCAGGGGGCGGCGAGTTTGGCAACGATCGGCTGGCAGCGCTGCTCAGCGAGCACAAGGGGGAATCGGCCGAATCGATCGCCGCTGCCATCGACGCGGGGGTGCATGCCTGGGCGGCCGGCGAGCCGCAATATGACGATTTCACCCTGATCGTGGTCAAGCGCAATGCGACGTACGATGGGGCGCCTGAAAGGTCGGGCGCCTGAGTGACCGGTCGTCTGGGGGACCAGGCCTGTGCTCCCTCAGACGCCCGCCAGCCATAGGAGGCATCTGATGAACCAGCCAACCATCCTGCAGCATCTGAAGCGACTCGGGCACGATTCGTTCGTCCTGGAGGGTCCGTCCGTGATCTACATTGACCCCTGGAAGCTCGGGGGCGACCTGCCTCGTGCCGACCTGGTGCTCGTGACGCACGATCATTTCGACCACTGCTCGCCCGAAGACGTGGCCAGGATCAGCAAGGCGGAGACCGTCGTCATCGCCAACCCGGCCGCGGCGCAGAAGCTGGCGGGGGCACGGGTGATGCAGCCCGGTGAATCGCTGACCGTCGGCGACGTGCAGGTGACTGCGGTCCCGGCCTACAACACGAACAAGTTCCGCAGCCCTGGCCAGCCCTTCCACCCGAAGGACGCGCTGGGCAACGGCTACGTGATCGCCGTGGGCGGGGAGACGCTGTACCATGCGGGCGACACCGATCACATCCCCGAGATGTCACAGCTGGACGTCACCGTGGCGCTGTTGCCCGTGTCGGGCACTTACGTGATGACCGCGGCCGAGGCGGGCGAGGCCGCGAAGGCGATCCGCGCGGACGTGTTCGTGCCCAT
>CAZMIS010000381.1:0-4363 GCA_964566325.1 uncultured Anaerolineales bacterium | reverse complement strand
ACAATAGCGCAGTCATCGAGCCTGCAACCATCACACACCAGGACACAGTAACCATGCAAGCGACGCGCGTCTCGGACGGCCATGCCCGGCTTGTGCTGGCGGCCAGCATCCTCACCTGCCTGCTCATCGCGATGGGCGGCATCGTCTGCGCGACCGAATCGGGCGAGGCCTGCCCGGACTGGCCGGGGTGCTACGGCCGCGCGGTGCCCCCGCTGCAGATCAACGCCATCATCGAGTACACCCACCGCCTGATCGCCGCGCTCACGACGCCCTTCATCCTCGCAGCCGCATTCGTGACCTGGCGCCGAGCCCGCGGCATCGGCTGGCTGATGCGCCCGCTCCTGCTGGTTATCCCATTCCTCATCGCCGTGATCACGTTCGGCGCGCTCACGGTGCTGCGCGGATTGACGCCTCCCTGGGCGGCCGTGGACCTGGGCTCCGCGCTCATCGTCGGCGCGCTCGTGGTGACGGCCGCGGTGGTGGCCCGTGTGCTCCGCGACAACCCCGACCGGCGCGCGCGGCTCTCGCTCGCCGCGCCCCTGACCCGCCTGAGCCTCGCCGCAACCGCAGCAGCCTGGGCCGTTCTCGTGAGCGCGGTGCTGGTGGCCGGCCCCGGCTCTGTCACGCGCTGCGTCGGGTGGCCCATGCTGACCATCGTGCCGGTCGACCGGGCCGGCTGGCCCCAGCCCGCGCGGCTGGCACTCGCCGCGATCGCTGCCCTGCTCATCGTTCTGCTCGTCGTCCGGAGCCGGCATGACACAGGCGGGCAGCGGGCGGTCCGCCGCGGCGCGGGCATCGCCGGCCTGCTCTTCGCGGCCGAGCTCGCGGTTGGCCTGGCCATCCTGGCCGGGGGCGCCACTGCGTTCCTGTTGGTGACCCACGTGGTTCTTGCGGTCGCCCTGTGGGCCGCGCTCGTCGCGACGACCGTGCTGGCCGCGCTCGGGCCGCAGTAGCACACGCACGGGGCCGCGCAGCCTGCCATGCGGCTTTGGCTGCAGCCGGTCCTGGTGCTAACATGCGCACACTGTATGAGTTATTCCTGGATCGTTTTTGACGAAGCATGGGGAGGTCAGTCATGGCGGATTTGACAGAGAAGACCGGGGCGCCGGAGACCAGCGGTGAACAGGCAGGCGAGCTGGATGCCACCCGCCGCATCGACCTGGGCGGAGTGCTCGGAGGGCTCCTGGGGGCAACGGGGCCAGCCGCGCCGGCTGCGGACGCAGCGCCGGAGGGCGGTGCGGATCTCGGCGGCCTCCTCATGGGCCTGCTGGGCGACAGGCTAAATGTCGGCGGCCTGGCCAAGGAGACCGGCCTCTCCCAGTCCGTGATCCAGGCCGCAGTGCCGCTGCTGCTCGGTGCGCTGTTGCAGGGCGGCCAGCAGAAGGCTGCTGCGGGCGCGGCCGAAGCGCCGCGCGCCTCCCTCGCGGACCTGGCCGGTCGCGTCCTGAGCGGCAAGGCGGTTGGCCCCAAGTACCTGGCCGAGACCGGCCTGCCCGACCAGCTCACGCGTGCCACCGGGCTCGACGCCAAGACCGCGCTCAATGCTATCATGGCCATTCTGAAGGCGTTGGGCAAGGGAACGACTGCGGCCAAGCCAAAGGCCAAGCCGAAGAAGAAGAAGACAACGAGCAGCACGTCGAAGCCCAAGCCCAAGACGACATCGAAGCCGAAACCAAAGACGACGTCCAAGCCCAAGCCGAAGACGGCTGCCAAGCCCAAGCCGAAAACCACCGCTAAGCCCAAACCGAAGACAACTTCGAAGCCCAAGCCAAAGACGGCGTCCAGCAGCAAGCCGAAGACGTCCGCGTCCAAGAAGACGAAATAACCTCCCCCGGCCCTGACCGGCCCCAAGGCGTACACCCCCCGTAGGGGCACGGCATGCCGTGTCCCTACTTCTTTCCCCACAGTAGGCCACGTTACTTATGACCTTGTAATGTACAAATATCATACAATAAATACCAAACATCTGTGTAGCCAGCGCACGATGTTATCAATCTCGACCCAATGAGGAGGACTCAGTGGCAAGTCGACGCGATTTCATCAAGGTGACTTTTGGGGCTGGCGCGGGATTGTTTCTGGCCAGCGCTTTGGGTCGGCCGGGTTCAGTGGCGCAAGGGGCGGCGCCCACCCGCCCCGCGCGGCATGGCGGAGGCCACGCGGCAGCGCGGCTGCGCGCCAAGGCACTGGACCTCCCTGGACCGACACTGGAGGTTCTCAACCTCCCCAAGTACATCACCCCGCTGCTCATCCCGCCGGTCATGCCGAAGGCCGGCACGGTCAAGCAGCGGGGTGGCAAGAACGCCGACTATTACGAGATCTCGATGCGCCAGTTCCAGCAGCAGATCCTGCCCGCGGGCTTGCCCCCGACCACGGTCTGGGGCTACGGCGCGGTGAAAGCGGCAAGCAAGCGCGGCCTGCTCGTGCACAACGCACCCTCGCTGACCATCGAGGCGAAGTGGAACACCCCGGTGCGGATCAAGTGGATCAACGAGTTGGTGGATGCGAACGGCGCCCACCTGCCCCACCTGCTGCCGGTGGACCCGACGCTGCACTGGGCCAACCCACCCGGCGGCGCCATGCACCGCGACACGCGACCACACTTCGACACGACGCCCAGCCCTTACACCGGCCCCGTACCGATCGTGACCCACGTACACGGCTCGGAGAACGTGGGCGATGAAAGCGACGGCTACGCGGAGGCGTGGTATCTGCCGGCTGCGACCAACACCCCGGACGGTTTCGCGACCGAGGGCACCTGGTACGACTTCTTCAAGCGGAAAGCGAAGGCCAAGGGTCTCCTGGCGCCGGGGACGACCGAGTGGGAGCCGGGCACGTCGGTGTTCCAGTACCCCAACAGCCAGCGCGCTTCCACAATCTGGTATCACGACCATACCCTGGGCATGACGCGGCTCAACGTCTACGCGGGACCCGCCGGCTTCTTCATCATTCGCGGCGGGCCGGCAGGAGAGGACACAGTCGTTGACAGCCGCACCGGCCTGCCTGCAACATTGCCCGGTCCCGCGCCGAAAGAGAACGATAAGTTCCCGTCCAACAAGACCTACTACGAGATCCCGATCGCGATCCAGGACCGCGCCTTCAACGCGGACGGCTCGCTCTTTTACCCGGACACGCGCGCCTTCTTCGACGGCATCCTGGGGCCCTATCTGCCCGAGACCGACATCTCACCTATCTGGAACCCCGAGTTCTTCGGCAACGCCATGATGGTGAACGGCAACACCTGGCCCTTCCAGGCCGTGGAGCAGCGGCGTTACCGCTTCCGCTTCCTGAACGGCTGCGACTCGCGCTTCCTGATCCTCGACTTCAACGAAATCCCGGGCGTCGAGGCGTGGATGATCGGTAACGAGGGTGGCTTCCTGGCCCAGCCGGTCAACCTGACGACGGCCAACGGCAACCGCCTCCTGCTCGGTCCTGCCGAGCGCGCGGACGTCATCGTGGACTTCTCGGCCGTGCCCGCTGGCAACTATGTTCTTCGCAACGTCGGCCCGGACGAGCCCTTCGGTGGCGGCGTGCCTGGCGTCGACTTCGACTCGGCAGACCCCGGCACAACCGGCCAGGTGCTGCAATTCAGGGTTGGCCCGGCGCTCGCCGCCGACCTGACAACACCGCCCGCGTTCCTGCAGCTGCCCGCCATCGCGCCGCTGCCCGCGCCTGCCGTCACGCGACCGCTGGCGCTGCTCGAAGAGATGTCGCACTTCGTTGACGACGCGCCGGCCGAGGCACTGCTGGGCACTGTGGCGTTCGACGCGGATGGCAAGGGGCACTGGACCAAGCGCATGTGGGTCGATCCCGTCACGGAGAACCCCGCGGTCGGTGCGGTCGAGGTGTGGGAGTTCTTCAATGGCACCGCGGACGCGCATCCGATGCACATCCACGAGACGTTCTTCCAGGTGGTGAACCGCCAGGACATCTTCGTGGACGAAATGGAGGGCACGGTGCAGCTAGCGCCGGGATCGAGCCCCACGCCAGCAGAGCCGTGGGAGAACGGCTGGAAGGACACCGTGATCGCGTATCCCGGCCAGGTCACGCGCGTCATCGCTCGCTTCGGCACCCCGGGGCAGTACGTCTGGCACTGCCACATCGTGGAACACGAGGACAACGAGATGATGCGGCCCTACCGCATCGGGCCGGAGCAGCCGGGGCAGCCCATGCCCGGCGAGCACGGCGGGATGACGATGGAAGATTGAAGATGGAAGATCGGGGCCGCGTCGCATTGTAGTCACGTGATCATCCCCGGCGCACTCGCCCGCACGACACACCGCGGATCAACACGTAGGGGCCGACCTGTGTGTCATCTACTCCAACTAATTCGCTCGCATTGCGGTGAGAGCGAGTATACTGGGCG
>CAZMIS010000380.1:0-4375 GCA_964566325.1 uncultured Anaerolineales bacterium | reverse complement strand
CGGGCTGTCCTGGATCAACCCGTCCAGCGCCGGATGCTCTTCGAGGAGCGCGGTCGTCAAACCGATGTTGTTGCGCAGGCCGAAGAGACGATGCAGGCGCGGCTTGTGCAGGTCGGCATCGATGAGGACGACTCGTTTGCCCGCCTGCGCAAGCGCAGCGGCCAGATTCGCCACCGTGCGGGACTTGCCTTCGCCCGGCGCGGGGCTTGTGATCATCAGCGTCCGCAGGGGACGATCGATGGCGGCAAACTGCAGATTGGTGCGTAGGACCCGGTAGGCCTCCGTTCCGGCAGACTGGCTGTTGGACAGGATGGCCAGCTCGGAGCCAGCGGTTGCACCATCGGGCATGCGGGGAACCGCGCCCAGGGTTGTCATTCCGAGCGCCTTCTGCACGTCGTCGGGGTTCTTGAGGGTGTCGTCCAGATATTCCAGCAAGTAGGCGGCGGCGGCGGCGAGCAACAGGCCGATGGCCGCAGCCAGCAGGATGGTGGCTCCCTTGTTGGGACCGACGGGCGTGGTGGGGAGGGTGGCACTCTCGATAATGTTGACGCTGTTGAGCGCGCCACGCTGCGTGCTGCTGAGGAGCGACGAGTAGTTCGCCTGGAGCGTCAGCTTCTTGTTCTGAAGGCCGGCGATCTGAGATTGGGTGTCGGCAATCTGCCGGGCGCTGAACATATTCGCCAACTCGGACTGCTTTCGGCCGATCTCATCCTCGGTTTCCTGGATCTTTGCCTCAAGGTCATCGAGTTGCTGGCTGATGAACTGCTGCCGTTGTTGGTCCTCGCCGCCTGGGCCCGTGGGGCTGATCCGGATGAGCTCCTCAGACAGCACCTGAGCGACCAACTGCGCACGCTGCGGGTCTGTATCAGTGACCGATAACTCGATGAGCTGCGTGTTCGGCACGACTTTCGCGGTGTATTCCGGCAGCCAGATGAGATTGAGCCGCTGCATGACCGCGGTGCGCACGTTGTCGCGCTTCACGATATCCGCATAGGTGTTGGCAAGCTGCTGGGTCAGCCAGAACTCATTGCCATTGGGATTCGGGTTCTCGATGGCCGTGCCCACCATCAGCGTCGCGCGCGTGCGGTAGATGGGCGCCTGCTGCCGAGTGGCCAGGTAACTCGATACAGTGGCCACCAGCGTCGCGGCGATGATCAGCCACCACCATTTTCTCAACGGTCGAATATAGTCTGCCAATTCCATGCCAACTGCCTCTATCACCGGGTTCCCGAATTCGTGCGCCTGATTCGATTCGTGGCCTTACCGATCGGACCGGCCCCCATCGACCTGCGTCTCTGACTGCATCCGAAGCCGCTTGATGAGGGTCACCGTGTTGCCGTCTGTTACATCATATCGGTAAACGATCCGATCGACAATTTTCCGGACCAGGTGCCAGCCCAGGCCGCCGACCTGCCGCTGCTCAGCCGGAGTCTCAAGATCAGGCACGGGTGCAGCTCCGGGATCGAAGGGCTCTGCGCGGTCCGAGATGACGACCGTAACGTTCTCGTCGTCTGCACACAGCGACACTTCGAGGGGCCCCGGCCGCTGCTGCGTGTAGCCGTGCATCATGACGTTCGTGCATACCTCTTCGATGGCCAGCCGCAGGTCAAAGGCATCGCCTTCGGAGATGCCGGCGTGCAGGCAGAAGGCATCCACGCAATCCAGCAACGCGCCAATGTCCTCAGGGCGTGCAGAGGGCAGGCCAATGACGTCGCACGTAGGACCCCCTCCGCGTCGGGCGGTGACCATCGAATGCTCCGAACGGGTACTTGCACACAGAGTATCCGAAAAGGCTTACTTTTGCAATTACCGGGAACGAACCGGTTGGGGTGATGGGGGCGCGGGAGGGCGTGTGACCACACACCCTCCCGCCCAGCTTACATCGAGTGCTCGCTGTAGTAGCCCATCGCTGCAGACATGAAGTCAGCCAGGCCCGGGAGATATGCGTCGTAGAAGGCCCGGAACTCAGGATGCTCGACGTACATCTGTCCGAGTCCTGCATACGCCTCCGGCGTTGGATGCCAGAAGTTGTCCACCCAGGCGTAGTGCAAAGAGACGTTTCGCTGCACTTCCGGATCTTCAGGCGTGCGGCCGGCCGCAGCGAGCGCGGCGATCGCACGCGTGGCGGCATCACCCTGGGCATTGATCGCGTCCCAGTGTTCTCGCGGCATTGATTTGGCGCGGCGCTCGGCCTCGGCGACGACCTGCTCGCCCCATTTCTCCCGCGCCTCGCGCCTGTAGCGCTCGGCCTTCTCTTCTGGCAGCCCTGCATAGAGCTCGTCTTCGGTCATGCCCATGCTTCCCTCCATCAGCCCTGCGCTCGATCCGCAGGCTGTTGGCCTTACTACACCACGATGTGTCGACTGAGTCAAGTTGAGTCAGGAGCCCCGCGAATTCGCTCCGCGGCGAGACAGCGGGACCCTGTTTCGCCGCTTCGTGCTGGGCGCGACGATGTGCTACACTAGGGCCATGCTGGATTCGTCGGACTCCCCAACGAATCGAACGATGTTGGCGCCCAGCCTTCGGGTGTGGCGGTCGCGCGCGCTCTATGGGCTGCTGACGGTCGTGGCAGTGGCGGGCCTTCCGGCGTACGTCGCGCCCATCATCAACGCGTGGTTTGGCGACGGCATCACGCCGATCCTGTGGGCCTACCTCGGCATCTACATTGCGTTGGTTGCATTGGCGCTGGCGCCTTCGCTGCCGGAGAGCACGCGCGTGTACGGACTGCTGGGGCTGGTGTATGCCAATGGGATCGCCAGCCTGGTGCGGCTGGGACTGGCAGGCAGCGGACGGCTCTATCTCCTGGTGATGCCGATCGTCGCGTCCCTGCTGCTTGGCGGTCGAGCCGGCTACGTGTCAGCTGCCGTAAGCCTGGTGGTCTATGCCGCGTTCACCTACCTCGCAGGTGCGGGTGCGCTCGAAACCCTGCTGGCGCAGCAGACCAATCCTACCGGCCTGGCGGACTGGCTCGAAGCAGGGTTCGCGTTTGCGGTCTTCCTGCTGGTGCTGGCCGTGTTGGTGCAGCAGTTCTCCGACCTGCTGGTGCGCGCGCTGGCGTCCCAGCAGAAGACCTCCAGCGAGCTCGCCTCCACTGCGAGGACCCTGAAGGATCGTGAGGAGATCCTGGTTCGTCAGAAGGATACGCTTGCTGCGCTGCATGATACAGCCGTCGGCGTCGCGGGTGCGCGCGATGTCCAGGGCCTGCTCTCCACCCTGGTTGAGCGCTCCGTTGCGTTGGTGGGCGCGGCCTACGGGTGGCTGTACCTCGTGGACAGTGAGCACGGTGAGTTGGTGGCACATGTCGGCACAGGCTCCTTCGAAAAGCATGTCGGGGTGCGGCTGAAGCCGGGCGAAGGCCTGGCAGGCCGCATCTGGGCTGTGGCGCGGCCGATGTCGGTCGAGCTCTACCGCTTCTGGGAGGGCCGCTCGGAAGCCTTCGAAGGTGATCCCGTCGGCCCGGCCATGGGGGTTCCCCTCTTTGTGGACGGCCAGGTTGCCGGCGTCATCGGCCTGACCCGCCTGGTCTACTCCGCGCCCTTCACCGGCGATGAGCTGGAGGCGATGGGCCGACTTGCGGAGTTGGCCGGCATCCTGCTGACTAATACGCAGCTGCACACGTCTTTGGAGCAGGAACTGGCAGCCCGGGTCGAGGCCCAGAACGAGCTCCAGCTTGCCTATCAGGGTCTGGAGGTCCGCGTGGCGGAACGGACGGCCGAACTGGCTGCGCTTCACAGCCAGGAGCGCGTCCGGCGTGCGGAGGCCGAGCGCAGCCGGCGCATTGCGGGCGGGTTGGCCGAGATCGTCGCCGCGCTCAACTCCCGCCAGTCGCTCGAGGAGATGCTCGAGTTCATCGTGACGCATGCCTGTCGCATGCTGCGCAGCGACGGAGCAGCCATCTTCCGGCTCGAACACCCCGATGATGCCGAATCGGTGATGCGGGTGCTGGCTGGGTGCGGGGTGGGCGAACGGTTCATCGAGGCGGCTGCCATCCCCTCACTCGGGAGCATCGCAGGTCGCGTGCTGCAGGAGCTTCGGCCGATCCCCGTTCCCAACATCCGCCAGCGACTGGCCGGACTGAACGCAGACTCGCTGCTCACGACGTATCTCGACCGACCCGAAATGCAGCAGCTCATGGACTCCTTCGCGGCCATGCTGCTGACGCCGCTGATCGTGCAGGATCGGCCTTACGGGATCCTTGCCCTCTACTACCACGACGTCCGCGAGTTCAGCGACGAGGACACCCGGGAGGCGCAAAGCGTTGCCGATCAGGCCGCGCTGGCGATCGAGAGCGCAGCGCTGCGGGAGAAAGCAGGCGAGGCGGCCGCGCTGGATGAGCGCAACCGCCTGGCGCGTGAACTGCACGACTCCGTGACAC
>CAZMIS010000379.1:0-4406 GCA_964566325.1 uncultured Anaerolineales bacterium | reverse complement strand
CGACAAGTTCATGAGCATCAGCACCGGCAGTGAGAGCCCAGCGGCGATCAAGGCCATGGTTGATCGTGCGGCCGAGCGTGGCTGGCAGACGGTGAGGCTCAATGGGTCATCCGAGTTCATCCGGCAAGGGTGGATAGCAGCTACCGCGCAAGGGCTCAAGGCCGTCGGCCATACCCCAACCATTGGCGACCGGGAGGCGGCCGCCAAGGAGAGGACGCGAACTCAGGTCACCCAGGATGCCCCAGCCGCGCAACGCCCGACTGAAGTCATAGCGCGCGTCCAAGCTGCTCACACTGAACGTACTGGAAGGGACCGAAGTGCTGCAGAGATTGGCGGGCAACGTCAGCTCGCTGCGGCGATCGAGAAGGCACTGGCGGAAGGGAAGGTTTCGCCCGAGCTTCGCGGTCAAGTGCGAGCCATGATGACGGCTGAGGGTGCGAAGCGGGCTGCAAGAGGCGAACGGTTCAAAGTACCTGTGTACGACGCACGTGCTCCACGAGCGAGAGCCAAGACGGTTCAGGCCGGTCCTCAACGCCACGGCGACCGGGAGAGATCGCGCTGACGGTTGGGTAGACCCCCTTGGCAATCGGTCCCTGACCCACAGCTCGTCGCTGTTCGCCGACAACCCAACCCGTGTTCATACGAACGAAGTGTTCGCTAAAGAGGGCTTGCTGTTGTTCGTTGTACGATATATGATCGCACCATGCCGAACGCCGAAGAGCTCCTCCAAGCCGCCCTTTCTGCGCCCGAGAAGGGCGAGAACGACCTCAAAGAACTGCTCGGGTCAATCAGTGCCCTCCGCGCCAAAAACTACTCGTGGCGGGAGATCTCGGCGTGGTTCGCTGAGCGAGGTATCGAGGTCGACCACGCCCGCCTTTACCGGGCTTTCACCAAACACTTGGCAGCGGTCATCAACGTGCCGTCAGCAGAAAAGTATGCCGAGGCACTGCACAGGTTGAAGATGACGGCCGCCCAGAAGGCGATGCTGCAGTTCCACTTCCAGGCGCCGAACAGAACGGTCACGTACACCGAGCTGGCCAAAGCGGCCGGCAAAAACGACTACCGGGTTGCGAACACAGAGTACGGGAACCTGGGCGCAGCCATTGGTAAGCAGACCGGGTTCGAGTTCCCGATGGCGCCAAAGCGGGGCAAGCCGTTCTACAGCGGCGCCATCGGCATCGATGCGCCGCGGGGCCCGAGCAATGAGTACCGCCTGATGATGCATCACTCGCTCGCCAAAGCGATCGAGACCCTCAAGTTGTTTGACTGACAGTCTGATGTCGGCCGACGCCACCAATCCAAGTCCAGAGGAGACCGCTTCATGGCATTCAGCATCGACAAGGAAGTCCAAGACTTCGGTCCCTACAAACTGGTGATCCGCGAGCCAAAGGGCGCGAGGGCGTATTGCGTGCTGTGGCGAGGCGGCGAGAAGCTCGCGTATGCCGAATCCGAGTCGAAGGAGGCGGCGTTCAACGAGATGCTGCGCCTGCTCGGTATCCGCCAACTCACGCTCGCAAAAGCGCAAGGAATCGCTCCGCTTACGGCAACACAGGTGGCGACGACCTTTCGCTATCTGTGGAGCCACCTAACTAGCTCGCAGCAGCGGATGCTGCATGCCCTCCATGCGGCACACGACCATGAAATGTCAGTGCCAGCGCTGGCCAACGTTGTCTCGTTCCGCGGTCACAGTGGCGTGAATCTTTGGCTTGGGCTCGCAGGCGCAATGTTCGCCAACGAATGCCCTCGCGCTGAGGGCGAGATGCTGCAGAACGCGGACGGCACTCCGGTTATGACCTCGTGGTTCGCGCTTTGGGACGAACCCAGAGGCGTTTGGACTATGCGGCCCGAGGTGGCTGAAGGCATGCGACAAGCCGAATGCGTCGCGTCGTAACAGCAATGTGGGTCCCGGCGCTGCTGCGCCGGCCGTGGGACCGACTCCAGGACTCTTAACTTCCGGCCCTGGCGTACCTGCACGGTTCGCAAGGGAAGGCGCCGACGTTGGACCGCACGGCTTGGGACCGCTTTGTACGGGACTACGGTGCGGGTTCGTACGCCACTACGCCGCCGGGAACCATCTTCACGATGGCATCCGCGGTTTCCACGGTCCGGGTCCCCCACTGATTTGTCAGCGCATAGACGCTGCCACCTTGAACAATCAATTCTTCGTCGCTTGAGAACCAGCGTTCGGCGGGCTTCCCCGGAAAGCAGACGGCGAAGGTGGGTTCGATGCCCTCGGGGACCGTTGCTGAGATGAAGATAGGCGGCCCTGGCAACTTCGGAATCTGTGCCGAAATTGTGTCTGGTGACACTCCATGCCGAATCGCGGCCTTTACCAGGTTGAGCATGAGCCCGCGCTTGTTCAGGCGCAGTAAGGGGGGCTCGCCAGCGATGGTCAGGTCGAACTTGCTGTAGTCGCGCGACGAGGAACTGCTCGCTGCAGCCGTCTGGGCCTGCGACTTTTCGCGAATCGCCACCTGATATTCGGCAACCTGGGGCAGCGGGATGATCTGCTCGATGTGAACGAGTGTCTGCTGGCCGACTGAATACGGCCGCATCTGCACGCAGCGGATGTCCAGGCCCATGCTGTTGAGCCACAGGACGGTGGTGGTGACCTCCGTGGAGAACTCGAACGCGGCCAGGACGATCCGCACGGTGTCATGGAAGGCAAGGGGCCCGTCAGCCTCAGCACCGAGAAAGCTCCGGATGTCTTCCTCTGCGGCGCTGGCGTCCTTACCTCGGCTGATGCAGTAAGCCCGGTGGGCCTCGACAGCCTGGTCAAACCGCATCGTCGAGATCATCGCTGCATAGCGCAGCGATTGAAGTTCCATGTGGCTCGCGTCGTCGCGCTTAAGTTCGACGACAACCAGGTGCCCCTCGGAGTCGAGACAAAGAAGGTCGATCCGTCGCTTGGCGCCCTCCCAGTTTCCGAACTCTTCGGCGAGCACCATGGTATCGGTGCCAGGCGTGACCGCGCTGATGGAGTCGCGCAGGGCGGCTTGCAGGTGTTGGCGCTCAAGCGTTCCCAGCGCAGGGAACGTCGTAGTCGGAACAGGCTTGAAGCCTGTCGGTGTGAAGTCGTACAGAGCCATCGTTTGCGGTCTGATCAGCTGAACACAGGTCGAAGCAGGATACCCTCTGTGGCGACCGAATCAGGGACCGCCAGCGTTGGTCTTCTCGCCAACGAGCAGCTGGCATCAGCGTCGCGGCCCCTTCGACACGTCGGGCCTCAGTGGGGTACCGCGTTCGACTGCCGAGCGGTCCGCCTCCTGCTTCTTGGCCAACTGCCCCGCCATCTGGGCAGCGTCCTTGCCTCCCGGCGCAACTTCGGAGAGATATCGAACCGCTTCCACGGCGAGACGAACATCGGATGGATCCTTCGAGCTGGCCAGCGCCCTAGCGATTTGCTCCCAGGCCTTAATCGCATCTGCCCGTACCGCCAGCGCACGCGCACTGGTCCGCTGCGCCGGCCGCTGCCGAGTCAGCTGCCCACGGCCAGCCGCCCGCTCTTCCCACAGCTTGCGATAGTTCCGATTCGCGGCCCTAACCGGCTGCCTGCTGGCCACTGCATTGACACCGCGGTCCTGTAGGTTTCGGGCAAACACTGCACGCCACCGATCAAGGTCTGCCTTGCGGGGAGACAAGCGCACGCCGTCGTACCGATCGGCACGCACTGAAAGATGCACGTGTGGCGCCCCCTGGTCCTCGTGCATCACGAACACGTACTTGTGCCCCTCGAACAGCTCACGCGCGGCCTCGGCCGTGGCAGCGCGCACCGCCTCCGGCGGCGTGCCCACCGGCATCGAGAAGACGATGTTGAAAGCCTCCCGCCTCGGGCTGTCGTCGTCGATGTACGCGCCGGCGACGCGCCACTCGTCGGTCAGCTGGACCAGGCCCTCGCATCCCTGGATCTTCTCGCCGCGCTCGTCCTCGATCTCCAGCGTCTTGCCCTTGCCGCCGACTTCTTCCTTGCCCTGACGGCCGATGTATCGGAAGTGGGCAGCGATGGCCTTCATGCCTCGGCCACCGCCGGTGATCTTGACCATCACCTGCGTCGCACCAGGCGACACCGTGCTCCGCACGCGGCTGCGCACTTCGTTGGGAGACATCACGGCGGTCAACGCGGCCACGGTGGTCAGCAGAGGCAACTTGCCGCCGCCCCCGCCACCCTTGCCCTTGGGAATCGGATAGAACAGCCTGGCACCCCACTCGGACAGCATGCCGTCGGTGTCCAGCGTGTTGCGCGTGGGGCCCTGCGGCGCGGCCGGACCCGTGCCTGTCTTCGATCGGTCGTTGCTCAAGACTTCTCCTTGTGAGGCGTCACCAGCGCCCGGATCGTCGCCACGACCCGAGAGGCCTGCTCGACGTGCTCGCGCACCGCCTGCGCGAAGACCTGCAGGTTCTTGGTG
>CAZMIS010000378.1:0-4409 GCA_964566325.1 uncultured Anaerolineales bacterium | reverse complement strand
GTCCCCAGTCCCCAGCCCCCGAGTCTACCCCATCCCCCGGGCGGGGACAAAACCCCGGCTTGTGCCCCCGGACGCGCTGGACTATAATGGCGCGCATGGGACAATATCGCACGCATGTGTTCGTCTGCACGTCTGGCTCCTGGTGTCCGCGTGACGGCGACACGGACGCCATCGTGAAGCGTCTCAAGCAGGCCGCCGATGCGGCCGGCCTGCGCGGCCAGGTGCGCATCAACAAGTCCGGCTGCCTGAATCAATGCGGCCATGGACCCATGGTCGTCTTCTACCCCCAGGATCACTGGTATGCCGGCGTCTCGCCCGAAGACGCCCCTGAGCTCGCCCAAGCCGAACTGATCGAGGGTCGCCCGCTCGATCGCCTCCTCTACCACGCGCCGCCGGGGGACAACAAGGATCTTTCGCGCTACCCGAGCGAGCTGGTGGCCGCGGAGCGGGCCGGCAAGGCGGATGGCTGATCGCTGATGGCAACCCCTCCCGCCTCTTCTCTGCACCTGGTGCTGGTCCGGCACGCGGAGTCACTCCATAACCGGGATGGCGCTGCCGCGCCGGTGGACAGCGGCCTCACCGCGCTCGGCTGGCGGCAGGCCCACGCGGTGGCGGCCTGGCTGCAGGCCCGGTATCGCCCCGATGTCGTGCTCTCCAGTTCCCTGATCCGCGCACAGCAGACCGCGGAGGTGATCGGCGCTGCCTTCGAGATGCCGGTTCAGACCGTCAAGGGGCTCGAGGAGGCCGAATTGCCCTACTGGGAGGAGCTCCCCTACAGCTGGCAGGCGCCGATGGATTCCTGGGACGACAACTGGCAGCCGGACCCGGCGGCCGCGCCGCGCTACGTCGCATTCAGGGACGCGCTGCACGATGGCCTGCTGCGGGTGCTCGACGGCCGCCAGAACTCGACGATCCTGGCCGTGACGCACGGCGGCGCGATCGGCACGCTCATGCGCAGCCTCTTCGGCGGCCACCACGTGGCGGTCAACACCGCCAATACGGGGATCACGCAGTTCACCTGGGAGAAGAACCACTGGCGCCTGGTGTTCCACAATGCCACCGCACATCTGGACGCCCTGGCCGCGCCGAGAGCCAACTCGGTCGCCGCCGCGTCCGTGCCGAACAACCATCACCCACCTGCGATCATCAGGCATCTCGGCCACGTGGCCGCAGCCCTGCCCGTCACGCTTCCCGCGGGCCATGACCGCCTTGTGGCGGAGCTGGTGGATTTCTCCGCCCCGCTGGAGACGGACCGCGTCCTCGATCTGGCCACCGGCGCCGGCGCCGTGGCGCTGGCCTTCGCACCGCACGTCAGGGAGGTTGTCAGCCTGGATCTCTCCCCCGCCATGCTGGAGCAAGCCGAGCGATCGCGCAGCGAGAACAACGTCGTCAACGTCCATTTTCGCATCGGCGACATCGGGCGGGCGCCGCTGGGCGAAGGCGCCTTCAGCCTCGCCGTCTGTCACAACCTGCTGCACCACGTCCAGGACTTGCCGGCACTGCTCGCTCGCCTCCGGTCCCTGCTGGCATCCGACGGCCGCCTCGTTTTCGATGAGCTGGTGGGCAGCGATGACCCCGTCAAGCGCGCGACGCTCAATGCGATCCTCGTGCGCCGCGACGCAGGCGTCACGCAGGTCCTGAGCCAGGCCGAGCTCCTCGACGCCCTGGCCAGGGCGGGCTTTCGGCTGCGCAGGGTCGAGCGCTATGCCTGGCGGCAGGCCGTGGACGAGTGGCTGGCCCTTGCCTCTGCCGATGAAGCCACGCGCGGCGCAGTCACCGCCATGATCGAGGCCGGCATGGACGCCGACGCGGCCGCCCTGGAGGCACGCACCAATCGCGACGGCGCCCTGACCTTCGCCGAGTCGCGCATTCGCATCCTGGCCGACCGCCCGCCGCCAACATCCTGAGCCCAAGCCGCACGCCGTTCGGCCAGTATCCAGCATCCAGTATCCAGCATCCAGCATCCAGCATCCGCGGAGGACCCCCATGCGCCTGGGTTTCGTCGTCAAGCCACTGGTCCGCCCCACGCTGAAGAGCCACGACAGCCGTCGCTGGCAGAACAATCCCCACCTGACCGTCAGCCTGGCCTACCTGCGCGACGTCCTGGGTTACCTGGTCGAATCCGGCATCACCATGTACCGCATGTCGTCCGACCTGGCGCCCTACGCCAGCCATCCCGCCATGCCCCAATTCCACAACCAGCTCGCCGAAAGCGAGGCCGAGCTGGCCGCCGCCGGCGCGGACGCGCGCCGCCACGGCCTGCGCCTCTCGTTCCACGCGGTCGCTGCCACCGTGATCAACGCGCCCGATCCCATCGTCGCAGCCAGCAGCGCCGCGGACCTCAACACCCTGGCCGGCATCCTCAACGCCATGCAGCTGGGCCCCGAGTCCGTCGTCATCACGCACATCGGCGGCGTCTACGGCGACCCGGCCGCCGCACTCGATCGCTGCGCGCGGGCGATCGACGCCCTCCCCGCCACCACGCGCGCCCGCCTCGTCATCGAGAACGACGACACCCGTTTCGGCGTTGCCGACGCGCTCTGGATCCACGAACGGACCGGCCTGCCCATCGCCTTCGACCGGCTCCACCACCGCCTGCGCGGCGGCGACAGCATGCCGGACCGCGACGCGCTGGCCGCCTGTCTCGCCACCTGGCCGGAAGGCGTCCGGCCCAAGATCCATTGGAGCACCCCGCGCACCGAATGGCTCGTCGAATCCCGCGGCAGCGAAGAGCCCCCCAGGGTCACCCGCACCCGGTGGATGTATCACGCCGATTATGTCAATCCGTTCGAGCTGATCGACTTTCTCCGCCTCGCCGCCGGCCTGCCCCCCTTCGACATCATGCTGGAGGTCCGCGCCAAGGACCTCGCCCTCCTCCAACTCCGCGCCGACCTCCACCGCTACGCCCCCGACCTCGCCGCCGCCCTGGAGTGACTTTGACACCCGCGCCGCGCACCATTATACTCGCGCGACAGGAAGGAAAAGCATCCATGCTGGACATTAAGGTCATGCGTGAGAACCGGGACGCGGTCCTGGCCGCCATGGAAGCGCTGGGCGCGACCGACGCGCCGGTGGCCGAGGCGCTGGACCTGGACGAGCGACGACGGCAGATACTCGCCACGGTTGAGGTGCTGCGCGCGGAGCGCAACGCCGGCTCGAAGCAGATCGGCCAGTTGATGCGCGCGGGCAACAAGGCGGCCGGCCAGGCCGCCCAGGCGCGCATGAGCGAGATCGGCGAGGAGATCAAGCGGCTGGATGAGGAGCTGGCGCAGGTGGAGCAGGCGTTCGGCGACGCGATGCTCAGCATCCCCAACCTGCCGCACCCGAGCGTGCCCATCGGCCGCGACGAGACGGAGAACGTCGTCGTGCGCACGGAGGGCGAGCCGCGCACGTTCGGCTTCGAGCCGAAGGCCCACTGGGACCTGGGCACAGCGCTGGACATCATCGACTTCGATCGGGGCGTGAAGCTCAGCGGGACCCGCTTCTACGTGCTGAAGGGCGCGGGCGCACGGCTCCAGCGCGCGCTCATCGCCTGGATGCTCGACCTGCACACGACGCAGCACGGCTACACCGAGATCTATCCCCCCTACATGGTCAAGTCCGAGGTGCTGGTCGGCACGGGCAACCTGCCCAAGTTCGGCGACAACCTCTACCGCGACGCGGAGGAGGACTTCTGGTGGATCCCCACTGCCGAGGTCCCGGTGACCAACCTCTATCGCGAGGAGATCCTGGACGGCGCGCGCTTGCCGGTCAAGCACGTGGCGTACACGGCCTGCTTCCGCCGCGAGAAGATGAGCTCGGGCCGCGACGTGCGCGGCATCAAGCGGGGACACCAGTTCGATAAGGTGGAGATGGTCAAGTTCGTCCGGCCCGAGGACTCGATCGACGAGCTCATGTCGTTGGTCGACAACGCGGAGGACGTGTGCCGCGGCCTCGGCATCCCCCACCGGGTCGTGCAGATGTGCACCGGCGACCTCAGCTTCGTCTCCGCGGCCAAGTACGACGTGGAGATGTGGGCGCCCGGCTGCGCGGAGTGGCTCGAGGTCAGCTCCTGCGGCGCGTTCATGGACTTCCAGGCGCGCCGCGCCAACATCCGCTTCCGCCGCGAGCCCGGCGCAAAGCCGGAATACGTCCACACCCTCAACGGGTCCGGCCTCGCCCTCCCCCGCGTCCTGATCGCGGTCCTGGAGACCTACCAGAACGCCGACGGCACCATCACCGTGCCCGACGTCCTCCGCCCCTACATGGGCGGCCTCTCCCTCATCGCCTGACCAACCCCCCGTTAACGCCGTAGGGGCGCACCTGCGTGTGCGCCCCATGCACCCCGCGCCATTAACGCCGTAGGGGCGCACCTGCGTGTCATCGCTCATAAGTTAACAACTTCGTCCGTCTGTCAAGGGCGGATCCAA
>CAZMIS010000377.1:0-4412 GCA_964566325.1 uncultured Anaerolineales bacterium | reverse complement strand
CGCCGGGTCAACGGCGGGTGATCGCCCTGGAGCCGGAGTTCGTGCGGCCGCAGGATGGCGTCGAGAAACAAGACTGCGAACTGCGGGCCGCCGAACGCTGGCTGCAGCGCAATGCGGTGCACTTTGGCGCCAGTTCCGTCACGCTGCTCGGCGACGACCTGTACTGTCACCAGCCCTTCTGCGAGTTAGTGGTGGCGACCGGCTGGCACTTTGTCTTCACCTGCAAACCGACTTCGCATCCGGCGCTGTATGAAGAGGTCGACCTACTAACGAAAGCGGGTGGCGTGGCGGAACTGACCGAGCACCACGTTGTGGACGGCCACCCGCAAGTCTGGCACTATCGCTATGTCAGCCGGCTACCGCTGCGCGCCGATACGCACCCCATGTATGTCAACTGGTGTGAAGTCACGATCACGACCCCAGACGGCGCCTTGTTGTACCATAACGCGTGGGCCACGGATCATCCACTCACCGCCGTCGCACTCCACACCTTTGTGCTCGCCGCCCGCACGCGCTGGAAGAGCGAAAACGAAAACAACAACGTCCTGAAGAACTACGGCTATCATTTAGAACACAACTTCGGCCACGGCGATCAGTATTTAGCCCTGGTCTTGGTCATGCTCAACCTGCTGGCGTTCCTGTTTCATACCGTCCTGGAGCTGTGTGACGAGCAGTATCGCCGGGTGCGGGCCGAACTTGTCGTGCGGCGGACCTTCTTCAACGACCTGCAAGCCCTCACGCACTACCTGCACTTCGCCAGCTGGTCGGCACTGATCGATTTCATGTTCACCGGGCTCGAACTGGACGTCGCCGACAACTCGCCACCGCGCCGGCGCACCAAGCGCCGTTAGCAACCGGCGATGCGCGGTGGTCGGCGTATTGGCGCGCCTGGCAGCCGTCGGCCGCCCGCCCACCCGGTTCCCCTGTGGCTGCTGGCCCTCAAAATCCGCCGCTATCCGCCACATCAGGCCGCTACCACCGCCCTCACACTGGTTCCCCCGGACCGACCCTGACGCCCCTCACCTCAGTTTTCCCCTACATTTGGAACTGCTGCTCTGCTACACTGATAGACGATTCCGGCCTCTGGCGGGAGACACATCCACTATGCCCATTTGGAATGCGGAGGCGATGATGGTTGATGTCACAAGATCAGTCGACGTGATGTCTGCAAAGTCCCGGATCGGTCTCCTGTTCCGATTAGACAGGCTGCTCCTACTGCGTTCTGTTGGTCTCGCCTTCGTTGTGTTCGGCGACCTGCTGACCGTTGTTCAGGCGCAAGCGCTTTTCGTATCCCCATTGGCCCCACCGCTGGCCGTTGCCCCGGTGGACGGCAAGGCCAAGACTGCGGGCAACAACTTCTTCCAGGTCGTGAAGTCGGGCAGCCAGTGGAAGCTGCTGACCAAGATCCGTTTCGATTACGAGAAGCAGCGGGTCCACAGCATCGTGGTGATCGCGACCGACAGCGCGGGCAACGTCACGAAGAAGCAATTCAGGATCTCGATCCTGAACGTGCTCGACCCGAAGTAAGCGGGAAGTAACTCGACGCGGGACGCCTCAACGAGGATAGCGGTTGAGGTAAGCTGTAGGGGGCGCCTGGCACCATGCGTCCCCTACGGTCTCTTGTCTGTATCGGGAACATGTATCACTTTGCACCTTCGGTGACACACGAAAGGAGGCAGGGCTATCGAGCGATTCCTTTTCCTTTGTTGTTCTCGTGCGGTTTCAGGGCAGAGTCCCCTGCGCGGCGGCGAGCCGCTCCGGATGAGTGATGCTGACGGCCGGCTGTTGACAGCCTTTCTCGAGGAGGGATCTCACATGTCATCCTATCTACGCACCATCGGTATTCTCTTCGTCGGCGTGTTGTTGGCCGCGTTCGCCGTGGCCCTGGCGCCGGGTTCGGTCGAGGCCCAAACGAATGGGCCAACCGGGCCGACAGCAGGTGTTCTTGCGATCTGTAAGGAGACGCTGCCGGATGGCGATACAGCCAAGTTCAACGTTCGGTTCGTCGTGAAATCCGGGAATATAAACGGCAATATCTCGGATGGTCAATGTTTCAGCTACGCTCTCGTCGATAGTGCGGATGAAGGTATCGACTTGACCTTACTGGAGCGCGATAACCTTCCAGCCGGCTGGAAGATCAGTGACGTAGCATGTGCAGTCACTGGCCAAGCAGAGATCGTTACCCCGTGGTCGATCAACAGCAACGGAGTGGTGGTCAAGGTGCAAGACGTAACGACCGATGGAGTACTCTGCACCTTCACCAACGAAAAGGGTGCCCGGGTTCAGGTCAAGAAGATCATGGAGTCGGAAGATGCTTCCGATGACAATCTCAACTTCGACTTCACCCTGACGCTCGGTTCCTTCAACACCGTCACACGCAAAAGTACTGACACCAGCGGCGCTGCGTTCGACGACACAACAGTCGCCAGCTCCCAGTATGTCGCGCCAGGGACCTACACCCTCAGCGAACTGAAAAGGGTTGGGTACGATGTGACCGCCATTGACTGCGGCACGCCGGACCTGGCTGCCGGCACGACCTCCCTGACCGTGGCGCAAGGTGACGTGGTTACTTGTACGTTCACCAACACTGCGCGGGGGGAGATCATCGTCGAGAAGAAGGTCGTCACCGACGACCCGGACTACATGGGCGAGTCGTTCGATTTCACCTTCACGCCGCCGGCGCCCACCCCACCTTCCGCTTTCTCGCTGATGAACGGTGAGACTTGGCCCACTGGCTTCATTGTACCGGGCACCTACGCTGTGGCGGAGACGCCCGAGGTGGGCTGGGAGACGACGGTGGCGTGCCTGAGCTCTGACGGGGTCACGACGGAAGACCCCGCAGCGATCGACCTGAATCCGGGCGAAACGGTGGTATGCACCTTCACCAACACCTTGAAGGCCGGCAAGATCCGGATCGTCAAGCAGACGCTGCCGGACGGCGACCCGCAGACCTTCGACATCACCATCAAGGACCCGGCGGGCGCCGTGGTCAAGAACTGCCCGGCGGTAGGGGATGATGGTAAATGCACCACGGGCCTGCTGAATCCGGGCGGCGGCTACAAGGCGTCGGAGGTCAAGGTCCCGGGTTGGGATCTGGAGCAGAACTACGGCAAGATCGTCTGCAGCAACGGCAGCAAAGCGAACAACATCATCGTCGATCCCGGCAAGCTGACGGTGTGCACCTTCACCAACGTCAAGCGCGCCAAGCTGACCGTACACAAGTCGGCGATCCCGGAGGTGGCCGGTGCAGCGAAGACGTTCGACTTCACGCTGAGCGGCACGCCGACCAACGCGTTCAGCAACTGGAAGAACCTGACGCTGCCGCTGGCCTTCCAGCTCAACGGCGGCGGTATGTGGGAGTCGGATCCCCTGCTGAAGCCGGGAACGTACAGCGTGGTCGAAACCCCCCCCGCCGGTGGGTGGTTCTTGCAGAGCGCGATCTGCCACCAGGCGGGATCCGGGGAGGTTGTCAGGGCGGTGTCTGATCCGAGCAGCATCTACCTGGGACCGGGCGCGGAGGTGTCCTGCACCTTTACCAACATCAATCCGCCGCCGGCCAACCTGAAGCTGAGCAGGCTGAAGGTGCCGGAGAACAAGCCGGTGGGCACGCTGGTCGGTTACCTGACGGCCTCCGATCCGGGTGATATCGTGAGCTTCGCGCTGTCGCCGGTGGACGGCACGGCCGCGACCGCGGGCAACAACTTCTTCCAGATCGTGAAGGCGGGCAGCCAGTGGAAGCTGCTGACCAAGGTCGTGTTCGATTACGAGCGGCAGAAGGCGTCCAGCATCGTGGTGGAAGCGACGGACAGCGCTAACAACGTCACGAAGAAGCAGTTCGTCATCTCGATCCTGAACGTGCGCGACCCGAACTGAGCGTCCGCCCTGGCTGAGACCGGGTTGCCCTGAGAAACCCGGCCTCGGCCACGCGCATGACATGCGCCTTTGCCCCCGCTCCGGCAGCACCGGAGCGGGGGACTTTTCGAGGCGCAGCGGCCGCACGGTCTCTCGCCATTTTGACATTCAGGCTATCACCGATTATGCTACTTGACATCGCGCTCACACTACATCGCTCAACCTGAGCCATACGACGCACGCTCAGCGCGGCGCACAGCTGCAGAGAATGGTATGCCGATTTCTGTGGTTGTGAAGGATTCGCCGATCAGCAGCGACTAATTCAGTAGATTCCGGGCCTTCCGGGGTGGCTTGGCCTGTCCGGAACTCGGGAAATCGCCGAGAGAGCCGGGCTTGCTGCTTCACAAAGCGCTGCCGGGCACGCCGCACAGTAGAAGAGCTGTGCCGTTTCATCTGTACACAGCAGCTTTCTACCCTATTCAGGAGCAAGGAGGTGAACTGTTCGGCCAATATTCCCCTTCTCTCTGACACCTGTACGAGCAACACAGTTCATACGTCCA
>CAZMIS010000376.1:0-4415 GCA_964566325.1 uncultured Anaerolineales bacterium | reverse complement strand
TGCGCCACGCAGGCCTGATCGGACTATGGAACCGCCTCATCATCGCCTCCGGCGCGACGATCCTCGTTCACGGCCGCTGCTGGCGCGACGAGCTCATCCGCCGCGGCGTCCCCGCCTCCCGCGTCGTCTACACCCCCCTCCTCCACGGCTTCTGGTCCGCCGCCACGGATCCCGATCAACCTTCAACCCGTCCCACATCTTCCTTCTTCCATCTGCAATCTTCCATCCCGCCGTCGCCGGAGCAATCTTCAATTTTCAATCTTCAATCTTCAATCGTCGCCCTCTTCTTCGGTCGCATCGAGCCCTACAAGGGGGCGGAGGTGCTGGTCGAGGCGTGGCGGCAGCTCCAGGTTGAAGGTCAGCAGGTTGAAGGTTGCACGTTAGTATTGGCGGGGAAGGTGGCGGACGGGGTGAGGCTGGGGGAGCTGCCGCCGGGGGTGGAGGTGTGGGACCGGCGGATCGGGGACGAGGAGGGGATCGACCTGTTCCGCCGTGCGGCCGTGCTGGTGCTGCCCTACCGGGACGCGACGCAGTCCGCGTTGGTGGCCGCGGCCGCACGGTTCGGCGTGCCCGCGATCGTGACGCGCACGGGCGCGCTGCCCGAGTACGTGGTGGACGGCGAGACGGGCTGGATCGTGCCCCCGGGGGACGCGGGTGCGCTGGCCGCGGCGCTGGCGGAGGCGCTGAGCTCACCTGAGCTCCTTGTGCAAATTGGCGCGGCCGCCCGGTCGTGGTATGATGATGCGCGGCTGGAAGAGCAACGGACGTTGACGGAATTGTACGGCGATTGAAGATTGAGTTCTGATGAAGGCATCCTGAGCGGAGGCCGCCGCTTGCGGCGGACGCAGTCGAAGGAGCCTCCGGTTCGCACACGTTTGATTCCTGGCCGGCAGTGTTCCGGATGAAGGTTGAGGGCATGGACAAGTTGCTGCCGGGTGCAAGCGCGAAGCGAGCGACCATCCCCCGCATCCGCCTGAAGGGGCTGGGGCTGCGCGCGTCGGAGCGCGTGTTGATGCTGCTCCTGGCGGACATGGCGCTGCTCGTCGCCAGCCTGGTCGTGGCCGTGACCGTGCGCACGGATTGGCTCAACTCGGTCAGTGACTTCGTCGCGCTGTGGCGCTGGTGGCTCACGCTGGCAATCGTGTGGTGGGTGGTGGCTCAGTTCCTGGAGGTGTACGACCTGCCCCGCGCGGCCATCGCACCGCAGAGCATGCTGGCCGCGGGCGGCGCGGCCGCGGTCACCGTGCTGCTCTACCACACCATCCCCGTGTTCACACCGCCGCTCCTCTCCCGCGGACTCAGCCTCATCTTCATGCTCGCCGCAGTGGGGTCGATCATGATCTGGCGCGGCCTCTACGCGGTGCTGTTCGTCCAGCCCGCGTTCGAGACGCGGCTGCTGGTGGTGGGCGCGGGCACCGCCGGGCAGGCCCTGGCCCGCCTGTTCCACCGGGAAGAGGAGGGCAGCCTCAACCCCTACCGCGGCACGGGCTACCGGGTCGTGGGCTTCGTGGACGATGATCCGGCCAAGCTCGGCGTGTCGCAGGTGGGCGGCGTGCCGGTGCTCGGGCCCACGGGCGACCTGCCGCAGGTGGCGAGGCGGCTGGAGCCGGACCTGGTCGTGCTGGCCATCACGCACCGGCACACCATGTCGCAGGGGGCGTTCGACGCGCTGGTCGCATGCCGCGGGCTCGGCTACCAGGTCACCACGATGGCCGAGGTCTACGAGCGCGCGCTGGGCCGCGTGCCGGTGGAGCACGTCGGCCGTAACATCCCGTCCGTGCTGCCCATCGGCGTGCGCGGCCCGGGCGAGCGGATCTACGAGGCCGCCAAGCGCGGGGGCGACGTGCTCCTCGCAGGCACGTTCCTGCCCCTCCTGGCCGCAATCGTCCCGCTCGTCGCGCTGCTGAACCTGCTGGGCAACCGCGGGCCGCTCTTCTACCGGCAGACGCGCGTGGGCCGGGGCGGACGGCCCTTCACCGTGAACAAGTTCCGCACCATGCTGCCCGACGCGGAGGGGATGACGGGCGCCGTGTGGGCCGCGGAGGACGATCCGCGCGTCACGCCGGTGGGCCGGTTCCTGCGCAAGGCGCGCATCGACGAGCTGCCGCAGCTGCTCAACGTGCTGCGCGGGGAGATGAGCCTGATCGGCCCGCGGCCCGAGCGGCCCGAGTTCGTCGACGCGCTGGCGCAGGAGATCCCCTACTACCGCGCGCGCCATGCGGTGCGCCCGGGCATCTCCGGCTGGGCACAGGTGCGCTACGGCTACGGCAACACGGTCGACGATGCGCGCACCAAGCTGGAGTACGACCTGTACTACGTGCGCCACGCCGGCCTCTACCTCGACGCGCTCATCGTACTGAAGACGCTCGCGACAATGTTGAAATTGCAGGGGAGATAGCGATTGAAGATGACAGATTGAAGATTGAAGATTAGGTCGCCGTCGACAATCCTCCGTCATCAATCGTCCGTTTCTAATTCCGAATCCCAATCTTCAATCTTCAATTTTCAATCTTCAATTCGTGGGAGATCCATGACAACGAAAACCTCCTGCCCCTTCCTGGGGCTGAGACGGGATGCGTCGGTGCAGATGGTTGCGCCGGACCCCGCGCACCGGTGCTACGCGACCGACCCGATCGGCGTGCCCGAGGTGCGCTACCAGCAGGCGAACTGCCTCTCGCCCCACTACCCCGCGTGCCCGCTCTACACCGCCGCGCGGGAGGGCGACAACCTTCGTCCCGCACCGCGGCCCGCAGTCCGGAAGCCACAGCGGGGCCAGGCGCGGCAGGACAGCCTGCGCGGCCTGCAGGAGCACTGGCCGTGGCTGCTCGTCGGCGCGCTGGTGGTGATCCTGGCCGGCGTGATCCTGGGCGACCTGCTGGCGACGCGCGATGGAGGCCGGCCTGTGCTCACAGGGGCGCTGGCCATCGCCAGCCCCACCCCGCCCGCGGCCCTGACGCCGGCGCTGGCGACGGTGCGACAGACGCCTTCGCCCGTGGACGCAGCGCCGTCCGTTGCCGCCGCGTCCGTGCGCTACGGCACCCCCACCGCCGAGCCGGGCGGCCGGACGATCTCGATCGCCGCCCGCCCGGGCGACGCGGGGTGGTGGACCGGCGGCGATGCACGCGGCAATCACCTGGGCGACTCGTTCCTCTACGCGGGCTACACGGCGGGCCAGGCGTTCATCTCCGCCGCGCGCTTCGAGCTGGGCAGCGTGCCGCGGGGCGCGGCGATCCGTTCTGCCGCGATCCGGCTGTCCGGGCTGAACGAGGACCGGTTCGATCCGAACGCGGGCGGCGTCTGGTCGGTGCAGCTGCTGCCCGATGCGGCCGTGCCCGACCTCAAAACCGCGTCCTTCCAGGCGCTCTTCAATGCGCCCGCGGCCGTGACCCTCTTCCCCACCTTCTTCGCCGCGGACCTGGGCGTGGGGGAGGAGAACGTGGCCGAGCTGGACGCGGCGAGCCGCGCCTGGCTTGAAGGCCAGCTGCTGGAGGGCGCGGAGGCCCTCATCATGCGCATCACCGGCCCGGGCAGCGGCGACACCCTCTTCGCGTGGGACAGCGGCGCGGGGCCGGCCAGCGTGGGCGAGGGGCCGGAGCTGGTCGTCGCACACGGCCCGCTGCCCGCGACTGCGCCGCCCCTGCCCACCGAGGCGGTCATCGTCGCCACGGAAACCCCGACCCCCGCCAACGTGTTGACCGCGGCCGCGCGCGCGTGGACCGCCACCGCCGAGGTGGCCCGGTTCGGTACGCCCACGCCGCCCCAGTATCGTTATGTCACGCCCACCGCCACCCCGGCCAACCTGGCCACGGTGCAGGCGCGCGCGCTACTGGCCGGCATGCTGCCCATCGTGCAGCACACGTCCACCCCGGCCAACGCGGAGACCGCGTCGGCCCTGGAGTGGCTGGCCGCAGCCGAGGCGATGCTCACCGGCACGCCGACCGCCCTGCCGCGTGAGTACGTGACGCCGGTCATCATCACCCCGACGCCGCAGCCCGCGAACGTGATGACCGCGGCCGCGCAGATGATCGCGGCGACCGCACGCGTGGCCGCGGAGGGCACGCCGCCGCCGTGGGCCTGGAACGCCGTGGTCGCCACGGTCACGCCCACGCCCTACGTCATCGTGCCGCCCGCGCCCGCAAACCTGGCCACGGCCCAGGCCCTCTCGGCCTATGCGACCGCGGTGACGATCCTGACCGGCACGTTCACACCCAATCCTCCCGATGCGGTGACCGCAACCCCGCGCGGGGGCGGCGGGGCGGCTGCCGAGCCCGCTCCGGCCGCGACGACGGCGCCTCCCCCGGCCGCACCCGCGCCCGCGCCGGCTCCCGCGCCGGGGGCGGCCGTGTGCCCGGACGCGCGGGTGCAGATCACGTCGCCGGCCGCGGGCCAGCGGGTATCGGGTGAGCTCGAGCTGC
>CAZMIS010000375.1:0-4418 GCA_964566325.1 uncultured Anaerolineales bacterium | reverse complement strand
CTTATTTGTGTATTACCAACTTTTTCCGTTCTACATAGTTGCCCGATTTAATTTCGTATATGTACACACCCGAACTTAAACCATGAGCTGACAAGTCAAGGTTATGAACTCCTGCATTCTGAAATTTATGAAGTGCTTTTATTTTTTGCCCTAGCATATTATATAGATTGAATTCAACTTCTCCGGCAGCGGTTATGGCATATAGTATTGTTGTACTTGGATTAAACGGATTTGGAAAATTCTGGAAAAGTCTATTGTCCATTGGTAATGATCTGCTTTCTACTTTAGATGTTGTGTCAGGATAGTGTTTGCCATTGACATTTGCCTCATATAATTCCATATATAAGTCAGTACTCCAATTTATTTTAACAACCCCTATATTATCCGCAAAAAAGAATTCAAACTCCTCGTCAATCCAGTCAGGTGAATCAAAGTAAAGACTCAAACAATTTAAAAATTTACCTGCCCGGTTCTTGACCGTTGTATTACGGTGAGTCGTGGTCACTTTATAGTAATAACCTCCATCTAAATCCACAAAATAACTATCACCTTCAGCTTTTGTGAAGTCAAACCATAAAATCTCCCTGTTATTAAGATACCTGTAAACATGGCCTATAGAATCAGAGCGATAGAAATAAGAATAATTGATAACGAAATATTTTCTGCCTTCAATGATTATGCTATCAGTAACAGAATCAAAACTAATGGGTCCTTCGGGATCACCCGATTGGATGCCGTAGTAGCTCCATTTATTATCGAGGGCCAGAGGGAAATATGATACTATCTTGGGGTTCCATTTTATTCTTACAAGCCCTGTCAAAGCATTAATAAAATATGTCAATTCAACATTAGAAAAGGCGGTTGATTCATAGACAATCTCCCATTCGCTTTTTCCCAAAGCAGAATCTTTACCAAGATTTGCCTCGATAGTGTGTTCTGGGAAACTTGCGCGGAATTCTTTGCCCCCATCTTTTTCAGCAATTGCCAAAGCCGAATCGCTATTTATCCATTCATTATCAATTTGCGAAGATCCCGTCCAAGGCGGACCAGTTTCATAAGATGCGCTATCAGTTGTAAAATGCATTGATATACATTGATCATTGTCTTGGAATGTGTACTGCCAATATTCTGACTTGCCATTGGAATCAACGGAATCACTTCGGAGAATTATCAAAAAGTATGGTTCAGCAAGTAAAGAATGAGCAATAGAGTCTGCTTTGTGATAATAGAAATTGGCAGTAACGCGATCAGCAGCATAAGCTGATTTTAAAAAAAGTATCACTACGGATAATAGTATTTTATAAAAGGTATTCATAATTCTCTAAAATGATGATGTTGCGCAATTATCGATCCTTTCTTGGCACCTCATAAATAAAAAAGGCAGAACAAGCCATCCTGTTGGATACTATGTTCTGCCTTTTATCATCATGGGGATCCCCATCTGATTATCCCACAAGCTATTATATAGTAATTTAATCATAAATAATCAATTCGCAAGCAAATTCAAATTGCCTACGATCGGCTATTATAGGGTTAAAATGATAATGCCCGTACCTCACCTTCTCTCTCATCTGAGAGAGCAAGCGAAACACGGGCTACCGTTCCCCGGCCTACCGGGATAAATATGTTGGCTAAATTAAATCAAATCTCACGCTATTGTCAAGAGAAAATTTGAGGGTATTTATCAAGATTTATCGCATCTTCGCGAGCACCCAAGTGCTGTAAGTAAAATGCCGTTTCTCAGGGGTATAGTTCGCACCCGCGTTACACGTCTATGTTACAGTGTCGGGGGAGAACACTTAGTTGTTACCCCGATTTTTGCGTTTAACGGTTTCCTTTCGCCCGATTGTGAGTGATGCAGAGCATCTGGCAGTTCATGGCAGAACTGTCGCCACTTTTGCTCCACGCGGAGACATGGTCGGCATCCATCTCGTCGAGCTTGTAGACCCTACCCTTGTTGGCGTTGTCGCCAACGGCGCACAACGGGCAGTTGGACTTGCCCTTGGCCTGCGCCTCCTGCGTCTGCTTGTTGTACGCGACCCGCTTGGTTTTCTCGTCGAACACCCGCACGGCCAGCAGCTTCTTGTCGGTAGAGCCGCCCAGGAGGTATTCGAAGATTCCTTTGCGATTCGTGACGTAGTCGTCAGCCGCGAGCTTCTGGACAACGACCGACATCTTCTTCGGGTCGAAATTCTTGCCGTGGTACGTTTGGTACAGCCTGCCCCACTCCAGGTCGCGCATCTCGGGGAGAACATCCGTGAACACGGTCGAAACCCAATCGATCACGGCATTGAAATAGGCCTTGAGTTCGTTGATGTTCTTATCATTGCGGTGCGCGCTCATGTAGCTGCCGATGTCGCCCTTGCTCACCCAATCCAGCGCCCGCTCCAGAAAATCCTGCCGGTTGGCGCTTCCCTTGATGTAGGCGCTCCACTTCTGAATGTTCGCGTTCTGGCTGTTGCTGAACTCTTCTTTGGCCTTGGTGACGAAAGGGCCGGAGTAGATAGCGTTCAAAAGCTCTTGCTCGTTGAGTGGCACGCCAGCGATGTTGACTGTTTCGAACCACTGCTTGATCTCGGACTCCGTCCCCTCGCACTCGTAGATCAGCAGCTTCGCGTCCTTGATTCGCTTCTGCTGATCAGCGGGGAGGCTGTCGAAGTACTGCGGGTTGGTGCCGTCCATGACGGCAAACTTGTTCGTGACGAACCGCCCGATGCTAGTAATGCGCTGCTGACCGTCGAGCACCTCGAACCTGTCCGCCGCGACCTTGTTGAAGTAGATCAACCCGAGCGGATACTCCTTAAGTAGCGAGTGGATGACCGCCTGTTCGCGCTTCCCGCCACCCTCGGCGTAGATATAATTCCGCTGGTACTCCGGCTGAATCGTGAGCTTCCCGCTAAGGCCGAACAGGCCCTTGCCTTCTAGCTGATTGTAGACAAAGCCGTTGCAGACGTCGGCGACAGTGAGGTCGGTGCGGAGCGTGGTTTTCACTTCTTGTTCCCCTTATGCCTTATGAAGATTCTCTTGTAAGCCATCTTCGCGACGCCATTGTCATAGTAGCCGGCCGTTGGATTGCCCCCTTTGTAAGCTCCAGTCCCGCCGGCTCGGTAGTAATCATCAACAAACCGCTGCGTCAATCCGCGTGTCGTTTTGAATTTGTCATCGACGATGCCGTTGTCGCTCGTTCCTATGATTTCGAACTGATCCGGGTTATATTTGTCCAGAAAAGTGATCGGGACGCCCATCAGTCCGTCGTAGTCAATAGGGATGGCGTCTGTGAACGGAACTTCGATCGCGTCGTAATTGTCGTACCGGTCGTAGGCGGCCTTGCCTTTGATTTCCTTATGCTTGCTGAACTTTAGGTTGTCCGCCATGGTCATGAGTGGCAACCTCTCGTGGCGACGCCCGTGGTCGAGGTTTGTGAACCAACCTACGTTGCGAAACTTTACGAGTCCCGTGCTCTCGTCGTAAACGCCGTCTGCGAACTCCCGACTGGCGTGCGAAGGAATACTGAAATATGCGTTCCCGTTAGCAAACCCTGACCCAAGCCATAGCTTCGTTTCTTTGATGAGTGGGAATATCTCTTTGTAGGTGATGGCGTTTTTCGGTCCGATGATGACGAACTTCTTTCCGTACTCCATGAGCTGTGCGACGTACTCGCGGAACAGCGAGAACGGCGGGTTCGTCACGACGATGTCGGCATCCTTGAGGAACGCGACGCACTCAGAGCTGCGGAAGTCTCCGCCCGGGTATTTCCCTTCGTCGCCTTTGAGGGCGATGCGGGCGGCCTTGTTGCGCTTGAGGAAGAGCTCAACGTCCGTCATATTAACGGCACCATCACTGTTCTCGTCCTTCACGTGGTCGAGGATGACGGCCAGGGACTTGGGCTTCTGCCGCCTACCGTTGCCTTCGTCGTATTCCGGGAACAGCGTCATCTGCCCGGCGATGGGGGAGCCGTCGTAGCTGGTGGTGATGAGCTTCTTGAGGCCGAGCTTGTTGAAGTTGGCGGCGAAGTACTTGAAGAAATTGCTCTCGAATGGGTCGTCGCAGTTGCAATAGACGACCTTGCCGCGGAAGGTTTCGGCGTCGAATTCGAGGTAGGCCTCCACCTCCTTCTGGATGTCAACGTACTGGGTATAGAACTCATCCTGCTTAGTCGCCTTAGCGGCATGCAGGCTTCGATTTAGCGACTTACTCGGCATTCTACGCGGTTCCTTTCGGTCGGTCTTTGTTTTCATGGGCTAATCGCGGCGCTGAGCTGTAGATCCCGAAAGGGGCGTATTAGTTCCAGTGCCTGGTTCAGCCTGAGTGGAGCGAAGGCCCAGGCACTCGTGTTTAGTGTCGCGATTAAGCCTTAGCAAAGCGAGAGCTAAAAGATTGAACTGTGCCGCCCGGCTTTATTGGTTGGCACTAGTGAA
>CAZMIS010000374.1:0-4426 GCA_964566325.1 uncultured Anaerolineales bacterium | reverse complement strand
TCAAGCGCCACGGCCTGGAGGTGCTCGCGCAGAAGTACTCCGCGGAGTTCCCGCAGGAGAACGAGGCCTCCATCCGCAGGAACTGGCCCGCGGTGACCGTGGTGGAGATCGCGATTGAGCACCTGTCGGGCAAGGAGGCGATCGAGCTGGTGGGGAAGGGGTGAGGATGTTGGCGTGGTTCGTCTGGGTCTTACGCCGGGGGCACAGATCAGAAGGGCCCGGAGTCATGCGGAGAACGCGAAACAGGATGGGCGCGAAGGCATAGTACTGCTGCGTGCGGCTTGGGGTCAGGTCGCACGCAGCAGTTGCGCTCATGCAGGTGCTGCGTCCGGCATGATGGCGGACTCGGAGCGGCGCTACTGGCGGGGCGCCCTGACGAATCTCGTGGGGTGAAGCCTACCTGATATGGCAGACGAACATGCCCTCACCGCTCGGCCCGGCAACGACGATGCCGTTGTGGACCTCCGCATCCTCGATGTTGCATGTGGTCCGATTATCAACCAGCGCCCCATTGCCCTTGCACATGAATGCCGCCCAGTCCTCCGCGCAGAAGTCAGCGCGAGACAGTAGCGCAGAATCAGCCAGATCGAGCGTGAAGCGGCAGCTTCTCACTTCGTGGCCATTGGCAGACACGATGATGCTGCCCTGTTCCGCGATCCAAACCGGGTTCCAGATAGCTGCCTCTCGCCGTCGTGCGTTCGTGGCGCATCCACGCGTCATTGGCTCGGTCACCGCGCGAACGCGGTCACGTACGCGAAACCCGCGGCGGATTCACCCACGAACACGCGCGCACCATCGCCGGTCACCGCGATGCCGCGCGGCATGTACAGCTCGCCCGCAGGCCAGCCCTCCTCGGTGCGCACCGTCTCGACGCCGATCCGCGCCTCCAGGCGGTGGCCGGTGGCGCCGAGCACCGCGACCGCGTCCGGCGACTGCGTGGTGAGGAAGAGGTTGCCGGCGTCGTCCAGCGCGATCCCCTGGGGGAAGGCGGCGCTGCCCAGCGCGGCGCCTACGGGTGCGGCGCTGCCGAGCGCGGCGCCTTCGATCCGCTGGATGAGCCGGCCGGCCTCGGGCTCGACCTCGGCCACGTAGCCCTGCCGGCTCACGATGAAGAGCGTGCCGTCGGGGCCCACCGCGAGGTCCGCCGCGTCGGGCCCGGGCTCCGCGGGGAACGCGCGGCTGAAGTCGCCCTCCGGGCCGAACACCTGCACCCGCATGGTGGCCGCGCCCTCCGCGTCCACATTGGGATCGAGCGCGAACACCTCGCCCCCGGGGCCGGCGGCCAACGCGGCCGGCCCGTCGGAGCCGAACCCGCCGTTCCCCGTGCCATATACGCCGAACCCGCCGAGCAGGTCGTGCTCCGCGCTGAACCGCGTGACCTGGTGCAGCCCTGCGTCCGCGATGAAGACCTCGCCCGCAGGCCCCACCGCCACGTCGGTGATGTACATGATTTCGCCCGCGGAGATGACGCCCTGGTACCCGCCCGCCATGTCGAAGGCGAACACCCCGCCGTACGCGTCGGCCACGTAGAGCAGGCCGTTGCCTACCGCGAGCCCGCCCAACCCGGTGAACTGCGGCCCACCGGTGTCCGCCACGCCCGTCGCGCCGCCCAGGCGCCACAGGACGCGAGCCGAGGCAGTTGAGGGCGCGGGTGACGGCAGCGGACCGTCCGGCCCCGCAGGGGCCGGTAAGGCGCTTGCGGGCGCGGTCGCGGTCGCGATGGCGGCGGTGACGGTGGGCGAGGTCGTGGCCGGCAGGGTCGCCGCCGCGGGCGCGGGCATGGTGGGAGGGGGCGCCGCGTTCCCGCCGCACCCGGCCAGGCCGAACGCCAGGCACATCGTGATCACCAGTCGCTTCATCGCCGCCTCCTTCGACTGCGCAGCGGCTTCGCCGCTGCTCCGCTCAGGACGCTCCTGGCGGGCTGGATTGGCCGAAGCCGATCGGACCTACGCGCCGCCCGTCTCCGCGTCCCTGAGTCGCCCTGTCCCCCCGTCTCCGCGTCCCTGAGTCGCCCTGTCCCCGCGTCCCCTTGTCGCCCCGTCCCCTCATCCCCTCCACAGCCGGCGCTGGGCGCGGAGCGCGAGCGCGGCCTTCTGCGCGCGGGTTGTCGTCGCGCGGTGGTTGAACACGTCGTAGCCGTTGCGGCGGATGGACGCGTGGATGGCGCGGTACACCTCGAGCGCGGCCATCACGCCCAGCCGGCCCGTGGCCAGCCGCAGCACGCCCTGCTCCGCATGCCGGTAGTATTCCTCGGCCCGCGCCATCTCGAAGTCCATCAGGGCGATGAACCGGGGCGTGATGCGGCCCGCCGCCAGGTCGTCCTCGGTCACGCCGAAGCGGTCCAGGTCTTCGCCGGGCAGGTAGACGCGGCCGATCCCGTAGTCGTACCCCACGTCGCGCCAGAAGTTGCTGAGCTGCATGGCGGTGGCGAGGCTGTCCGCGTAGGGCAGGGTGCCGGCCACGGTGTGCGGCGCATTCACGCCCAGGATGTACGTCATGGCGCGGCCCACGGGCAGCGCGCTGCCCTCCATGTAGCGCTGCAGGCGCGCGAAGGTGGGGAAGCGCGTGACGGTGAGGTCTTCCCGCATCTCGCGGAAATAGGGCGCCATGACGTCCGCGGGGATCTGGCAGGTGAGCGCGGTGTCGAGATACGCGCGCAGCACGGGATGGTCGCTCTCGCCCTCCCCGAACGCGCGCCAGTAGCCCGCCTCCCAGTCGTCGATCGCGGCCCGGGGCGACTCGAAGCCGTGGTGCGACACGTCGACGCGGTCGTCGCCGACGCGCAACAGGGCATAGAGCGCCTCGACGTGGCGCAGGACGCTTCCGGGCAGCAGGTGGCTGGCGAACGAGTAGTTCTTGCTCGCCTGGCGCATCACGCGGCGGCACTCGGCGTAGTCCTCCGCGCTGGCGATGGGTCCCTGTGGTCTGGTCATTTCGCTGATCATGGTCGCGCTCACCTAAAGTCGATAGTCCTTCGCCAGCCGCTCCTCCAGCAGCCGCGCGGACAACAGCACCATCGGCATGCCGATGCCGGGATAGGTGGCCTGGCCGACGAAATAGAGGCCCGCGATGTCGCGCGCCTTGTTGTGCGGCCGGAAGTAGCTGGACTGGAAGAAACGTTGCGACAGGGAGCCGAACGCCACCCCGTACGGCGCGTTGATGTCCCGCTCCCAGTCGCCGGGCCGGTATTCGCGCTCCCACACGACGTGCTTGCGCAGGTCAGGATCGACGATGCGCTCGAGCTGGCGATAGAGCTTCTCCCGCACGGCCGGCGCGGCTACGTCCCAGTCGTTGCGCCCCTGCAGGTTGGGCATGGGCGCGAGCAGGTAGAGCACGCTGTGGCCCGGCGGCGCGAGCGACGGATCGGTCACCGTCGGGTTGTTCAGGTGGAACGACGGCTCCTCCGGGATGGTCCTCGAGCGGAAGATGGCATCGAGGTTGGCGCGGTAGTCCTCGGAGAAGTAGAGCGCTTGGTGGCGCATGTGGTCGTACTGCCGGTCCACCCCGAGGAAGAGCAGGTAGCCGGAGCAGGCATAGTCCAGCCGGTCCAGCCGCGCGTCGGTGTAGACCTTGCGGTGCTCGGGCCGCAGCAGCTTCTTGTAGGTGTACACCAGGTCCGCGTTCGAGACCACGATGTCCGCGGCGATGAACTCGCCCGAATCGAGCTCCACGCCGGTGGCGCGGCCGCCCTCCACCCGGATCTCCTTCACCGCCGCGCCGGTGCGCAGGGCCACGCCCATCTCGCCGCACAGGGCCACCATGTCCTCGATGATGCTGTAGATACCGCCGACGGGGTAGTGCATCCCCTCGACCAGGTCCGCATAGGTGATCAGGCTGTACATGGCCAGCGAGTCGAAGGGCGACAGGCCCAGGAACATCGAGTGAAACGAGAAGGCCTTGCGCAGCTTGTCCGTCCTGAAGAACTGGCCCACCTGGCCGTACAGGTTCTCGTACGAGCGCGTTTGGAGCAGGCGCAGGCCGGCCGCCGGGTTGGCCAGGTCGGTGATGCGGTCGTAGTTGCGCACGACGAAGTCCATGCCCAGCTCGTACTTCTTCGCGCTCTCGCCGATGAAGCGGAACAGCCGCTCGGTCACGCCCGGCTCGACCTTCTCCACCTCGGCCGACAGCTTGGCCATGCCGTTGTACAGGTCGATGTGCGTGCCGTCGTGGTAGTAGATGCGGTAGTTGGGATCGAGCGGGATGAACCGGATGCGCTCGTTCAGGTCCCGGCCGATCGCGCGATAGGTCTCCTCGAACGTGTCCTTCATGACGAGGATCGTCGGGCCGATGTCCACGCGGAAGCCGTGCTCCTGCAGCACGTTGGAGCGGCCGCCCGGCCGCTTGAGCTTCTCGACCACCGTGACGTCGAGTCCCATGCGCTGCAGCCGCAGCGCCGCGGCCAGCCCGCCCATGCCTGCACCGATGA
>CAZMIS010000373.1:0-4432 GCA_964566325.1 uncultured Anaerolineales bacterium | reverse complement strand
CACCGGTGATCTCTCCCAGCGTGGCGTAGGCATTGACGGCGTCGAGGATCGGGCCCATCAGGTTCCCGGTCCCCTCGGCCGCAACGCGCAGGCGTTCCAGCGTGGCCGCGACCGCCGCCGGGTCCCGCTCGCTGCGCACGCGGTTGAGCCGCGCTACCTGGCGCTCGTAGCCCTGCGGGTCCATCTGCAGGATGGGGATGGCGAGCCGCTCGTCGATCACGTAATCGTTGACGCCCACGATCGTGCGCTCGCTCCGGTCGACCTCCTGCTGGAAGCGGAACGCAGCCTCCGCGATGTCGCGCTGCATCAGGCCGGCCTCCAGCGCGGGAATCACCCCGCCCAGGGCCTCGATCCGGCGGAAATAGGCGTTGGCCTCTGCCTCCATCCGGTCCGTGAGTGCCTCGATCGCATACGAGCCCGCCAGCGGATCGATGGTGCCGGCGACGCCGCTCTCCTCCGCGATGACCTGCTGCGTGCGCAGCGCGACGGTGGCGGCCTGCTCCGAGGGCAGTGCCAGCGCCTCGTCCATGCTGTTCGTGTGGAGGCTCTGCGTGCCGCCCAGTACGGCCGCGAGCGCCTGCAGCGCGACGCGCACGATGTTCACCTCGGGCTGCTGGGCCGTCAGGCTGACGCCCGAGGTCTGCGCGTGCGTCCGCAGCGTCCAGGAGCGGGGATCACGCGCACCGTACTTCTCACGCATGGCGCGCGCCCAGATGCGCCGCGCGGCGCGGAACTTGGCGATCTCTTCCAGGAACTCGCTGTGCACGTTGAAGAAGAACGACAGCCGCGGTGCGAAATCGTCGATGTCCAGCCCGCGTGCCAGCGCGGCCTCCACGTACGCGAAGCCGTCGGCCAGGGTGAATGCGAGTTCCTGCGCTGCGGTCGAGCCGGCCTCGCGGATGTGATAGCCCGAGATGCTGATCGTGTTCCACTTGGGCATCTCGCGCGCACCGAATTCGATCGTGTCGACCACCAGCCGCATGGAGGGCGCGGGCGGGAAGAGGAACTCCTTCTGTGCGATGTACTCTTTGAGGATGTCGTTCTGCGTCGTGCCGCCCAGCAGGCGCCTGGGGATGCCGCGCTTCTCCGCCGCGGCGATGTACATGGCCCAGATGATCGCGGCCGGGCTGTTGATCGTCATGGACGTGGTCACCTGGTCCAGCGGCAGCCCGTCCAGGAGCAGCTCCATGTCGGCCAGCGACGAGATGGCGACGCCGCACTTGCCGAATTCCCCGATCGCCTCGGGAGCGTCCGTGTCGTAGCCGTAGAGGGTGGGCATATCGAACGCAACGGACAGGCCGGTCTGGCCCTGCTCCAGCAGGTAGCGGAAGCGCGCATTCGTCTCCTCGGCGGTGCCGAAGCCCGCGAACATGCGCATGGTCCACAGCTTGCCGCGGTAGCCCGTGGCGTGCACACCGCGCGTGTACGGATAGCGTCCGGGCAGGCCGAGGTCGGCCTCGTAGTCCAACTGAGCGATGTCGTCCGGTGTGTAGAGCCGTTTGACCGGTGCGCCCGAGATGGTGGTGAAGGGCGTGTGGCGCTCAGGGACCCGGGCCAACGCGGCCCGAACGTCCGTCTCCTCCCACTGCGCCACCGCAGCGCGTATCTTACGCAACGTCTCTTCGTCGGTCATTCGTCGCCTCCCTGGTCTGCCTGGAGCGGAGCCCTGGCCGCACCGCAGGCGACCGGCCGGTCGCCCCTAGCCCACGCGCCATTTCCCCGTGATCGCGGCGTCGAGGCAACGGTCGACGTCGCCGAAGCGCATCTTCACGCCGCTGTGCATCGGCGCGTAGCAGGCCATCTTGCCCGCATTGGTGGCCATGGTCCTGACATCGAGCATCCGCATGGGCGCGACGACCGCGCACGTGTCCGCGACGACCTCTCCGCCCGCGGCCTCGATGGTCTGCACGTAGCCCAGCTCGGTCGCTGCCTGCCGCGTGATCTCGCCCGTCGTCACCCACAGGCGCGTCGCCAGCCGCTTGCCGCGCAGATAGTCCGCGACCTGTTCGATCTCGGTCAGGCTGGCGTGCGGGCAGCCGATGGTGACCAGGTCGATCTTGCGCAACTCGGGGTCCGCGTCCATGACGCGGTACGCATCTTCGAGGCTCTCGATGACCAGGCGCCGCGCGTCGGTGCGAATGAGCGCCGGTCCGGCGTCGATCGCCTCTGGCGTGTAGCCTGCGATGTGGTAGAGCGCCACCGCACCGTAGGCCGCCAGCCCCGCACCGAGCGTCTTGAGGCGGTCGCCGGCCGGCCCGCCCAGCGTGAGGTTCCCGGGAAGGGGCGGCAGCGATGCGGCCAGGTCCGCGAACCACGGGACGCCGTTGCCCACCGCCTTGCCCACGGTGTAGCTGAGTGCGCCGAAGTCCGCCACTGATTTGACGGAGGCCTTGACCTCGACGATCCAGTTGGCGCGGCGGTTCTCCTCCAGGTGGTAGCCGTAGCGCGCGGTGCGGCCCACGATGGCCGCGGCCAACGCGCTGGGGCCACCCTCGCGGTTCGAGCGCGCGCCGATCACGGAGTTCGCGAACGCAACCGCGCTGGACTCGGCCCAGGCAAGCGCGTCCCCGCGATTCGGCTTGATGCCGGGGAAGAGGTAGGGCGTGCAGCTCATGGTCGGGGTGACGCCCATCGCCTCGAACGCGTCGATCACGCTGAGTTGTGGCGTGGCGAAGCTCGGCTGGATGCCCCAGCCCTGCCACTTGCCGCGCTCCATGCCCATGGGATTGAGCGTCGTGGGGACGCGCACGCGCGCGCCCTCCGCGGCCCAGCGGCTCAGGAACTCGACGCCGGCATCGCCCAGGTTCTTGTACGACACGCCTGCGATCTGCACGTGGCGTACGGGCACCAGGTCTGCCGCGCCATAGATGCGCGCCAGGGCTGTGACGATCTCCATGGCTCGCCGGACGCCCGGTCCCTCGGCGCCTGCGAGCATCGCTTCTTCTTCGTGCGTCAGGTTGAGGTCTTGCATGCCATCATTCTAGCATGGAACGCGCGTGTGTAAAGGAAGCCCGCTTGCAGGGAAGGAGATGTCTTAGGATTTGAACGCGTTGCGTGTACGCTCCCGCCAGAGGTCCAGCATCTGGCGCCGGGACGCGGTGCCGGTCGACCCGATCTGGCGGACCGTCACGCCCGCGGCCAGGCAGCCCACCTCGGCCGCCTCCGCGGCCGTTGCGCCTGCGCACAGTGCGGCCGCGATGCCGGCCATGGCCGCATCGCCGGCCCCGACGATGTCGATCGGCCCCGGCGCGGGCACGGCGGGCACCAGCGTCGGCCCTTCTGCGTGGAAGACCAGCATGCCGTGGCTGCCCAACGTGAGGAAGACCGGCTGCCCGTTCTTGCGATACAGCCGCGCGCCGGCCGCCCCGATCAGTTCGCGATCTACCTGCCAGTCCGGATCGGGGTCGCCCTGCCACTGCGCGTCTGGCATCACGCCTGCCAGGGCTTCGCGCGCGTTCGGCTTGACCAGCACGTCGGAGAACAGCCCGATGTGCGCACGGGAATCCGCGATGAAGGCGACCTCGCCGTAGGTCTGGGCGAGCGCGCTCAGTTCGTCCCGCACGCGTTCGGTGATGACGCCGCAGTCCTTTTCGGGCGTCTGATCCGCGATGATCACGCCGTGAACGCGCGGCAGCAGGCCGCGCAGGGCCCGGATCACCTCATCCTCGGCTTCGCGGGGCATGGGCGTCCGGTTCTTGATGTCAAGCCGGTTCAGCTCCCGCAGGCTCCCGTCGCCCCCGCGCAGCATGGGCTTGGTGTAGGTGGGCGTGCGCCGCTCCCCGCGGATGACGAACCGTTCGATGTCGACGCCGCGCGCATCCAGGCCGCGCAGCAGCTCGAAGCCCTCGCCGTCATCGCCCACGATGCCGACCGCAACCACACCCGCGCCCATTGCGGCCAGGTTATTCGTCACCGTGCCGGCTGCACCAGGGCTGTTCCGCACCTCGACGACCTGGTGCGCGTCCAGCCCCGTCTCCAGCGAGCGCTCGGCCAGGCTCTCCTCGATGACGAGGTACCTGTCCAGGAAGAAGTCGCCGACGACGAGCACCTGCTTGCCGTCGAACTGCGCAAGGATCTGATCGAGCCGGGGAAGGTCCATCGTATGCCTCAATCCGCCAGCAGCCGGTGCAGCGCCGGCAACGTGCCGCGGTGCGGGCCGCGAATGTAGAAGCTCTCGCCGCCGTCCTGGACGGTGCGGACCAGGATCGTCTTGAAGGGCCGGTAGTAGTAGCGTGCGTCGGTCTTCGGCGCCTCGTGGCCCAGGTCCGGGCCCAGGTCGAGGAGGTCGAAGACCGCGGTCGTGAAGCGGTTGATCTTCCGCCCCTGCTGGTGGGCCACGTTGCGCGCCATGGCCAGCGCCTTGAGGTAGACCTCCGGCCCCATCACAGCGGTGCCGTAATTGAGCATGACGCCACCGTCCAGCTTGGTGACG
>CAZMIS010000372.1:0-4453 GCA_964566325.1 uncultured Anaerolineales bacterium | reverse complement strand
CCTGCGCAGACTGATGGCCGCATCGGAGAGCTGGCCGGGCCGCTGCAGGCTGCGCTGGCCGGAGGCGACCTGCAGCCGCTGCTCGTCAATGTCCTCGATACGGTCCGCGCGGTCCTGTGGGGCGGATCGCAGTTCCTGCCCTATCACTACAATGTGCCGGGCCGCGCCGTGCTTCAGCCGCTGTGGGCCGCCTTCGCCCTGGTGGGACTGGTGATCCTGCTGTCCCGGCTGGCCGACCGGCGCCAACTCTTCCTCCTGGTGACCCTCCTGCTGGGTCTCGGGCCCAACCTGCTCACCAGCGCGGACGCGCTGCACATGCGCGGCATCTATGCCCTGCCGCTCCTCTTCATCGTGGCCGTGCAGGGCGCGGCGGCAGCGGTGACATTCGTGCGGCGGCACTGGGGGGGATTGGCGCCCGGCAGCGCCGGAAACCGCAGGATCGCCGCGTGGATGGCTCTCGGCGGGTGCATCGGGCTGATTGCCTGGCACACGGCAGACAACGCCGCCGCCTACTTCCACGACTGGGCGTTGGCCGGGCCCACCCAGCGCATCTACAACGCGGACTTCCGGCTGGCGGCCAGACACCTCGATCAGCACGCGGGTGGAGCGGAGATCTTCATCGGCACCGATCGCATGATCGACCTGGACAGCCGCACCTACCTGCTGTACGAGCCGCAGCGCACGGATGTCGACTGGTTCCGCCTGCCGGGCAACCCGCCCCTGCCGGCCCGCGGCGAAGGCATCTACCTGGGCCCGGTGAACGCGGAGATCCCGCCACTGCTGGATTTCATGATCTCAGCCGGGGGCGCGCAGCGGTCGGCCCTGTCGGACGATGGGGACCGTGAGCTCATGTGGCTCGTGCACGTGACTCCTGAAGTCGTACGGAGGGCGCTCGGCGCCGCGGCCGTACGGCCCCTCGATGCGCCGGTGAGCTACGACGCCGCCGTCCGCCTGGACGAGATCGGGTGGCGGGACAACGGCGGTGCGATCCTGCTCGTCACCCGGTGGACTGCGCTGGGACCCTGGCCCCACGCGCCCGATGGGGGCATGCCGCTGCTTCAACCCAAGCTGTCGGTATCGCTCTCAGATGCGGCGGACTACCGTTGGGTTCAGGTCGACGGACCCGCCTCGCTGCCCGTGCACACCATCCGACCCGGCCTGCCGATGGTCGAGTTGACGCGCGTAGAGCTGCCGGCCGACATGCCGGCGGGCAGCTACGCCCTGCACCTGGCCCTCTACGACGACAAAGGCGCGTTGGGCATGCGGCAGGGAGACGGCCCGGTGGTCAGCACGCCGCTGCGGGTCGCCACGCTGGCCTTGGATGCGCGGCCCCCCGCCAGCCCGCCAACCGCGCCGTTTGCGGTGGACGGCTCCCGGCCGGACGACGCGCTGCGGGCCATCGGGAGTTGGGACCAGCCGCAACCGCTGCGCGAGTCTGTGCCCACAGACCTTCATGTGACCTGGCAGCCGCCGCAGGACCTGGAAACGACGGGGCTGGTTTTCGAGGTCTCCGCGCAGGACGAGCAAGGCCGCGAACTGTGGCGAGAGGCGGAGGCGCTGCCCCTGCCCGCGGTGTGGACGGCCGGCCGTGCGCTGCGGCTGACTCATCGCCTGACGCCTGACGGGACGCCAGAGGGCGGCAGCCGCGTTGGGCTGCAGATCTGCGCAGTGCGAGCCGGCATTGCACTCGGCTGCGCACGATGGAAGGACACAGAGGTGATCAACAGGCCGGCGCTTCTCGTCCTGGAGCAGCCGCCCCAGAAGGTCGTGGATGCGCGCTGGGACAACGGCCTCTCCCTCGCCGGCTACGATCTGCGGAAGGATGCGACCGGCTGGGTCCTGACGCTTTACTGGCACGCGCAGGCGGCAGCGCCCGCGCCGGTCAAGCGCTTCGTGCACCTGCTGGACCGCGAGGGCCGCATCGTGGCGCAGGCGGACGCACCGCTGGAGAATGGCGGCACTCCGGTGACCTACTGGCGAGACGGGGAGTACGTGTTGGACGCAGTTCAGTTCGCCGCCGAAGAGGCCCGGGACGCACGATCGCTGTGCGTGGGCCTCTACGATGGCGCGACCGGCCAGCGCGTACCGGTGCAGACCGCAAAGGGCGAGCCGGCCGCAGACGCACGGCTCTGCTTCCCGATCGAATGAATGCGCGGACGATCGGAGGTCGCCCGAACCCGCGGGGTCGATGTTAAGGGTTCATTTGACTGAGAAGCCCTGGGATGGTATCGTGACTTGTCGCTCATTCAGGCCGTCCATTCGGCCGATAACCCGCGAGGCAGTCCTCTGAACGCAACGAGCCGATATGCCAGCCGCTCGGCCGCCGGGGCACCGAACGGGGATCGCCCCTTCGAGACCGGCACACGCCTGACCCAGCCGCTGGCCTGGTTTGACACACGCTTCGGCTTCGCGGCTGTCTCGGTCACCCTCCTCTTGGTGGCCTTCTGGCTCCGCGTCCGGCGCCTGGGAACATTCGATCTCTGGCTGGACGAGGCGATCAGTTATGTCGTGGCCAACCGGCCCCCGCTCGATGTCATCGCGTACAGCGCACAGAACATGCTGGAACATCCGCCCGGATACTACTTCCTCCTGCACTACTGGATGCGGCTGGCGGGATCGGGCGAGATGGCGCTGCGGTTCTTCAGCGCGGTCGGAGGCACGCTCTGCGTTGCACTGGTGATCATGCTGGCCCGGCGCTGGTTCGGCCACCGCATGGGCATCGTCGCCGGCCTCCTCTTCTGCGTGCAGCCGCTCGCGGTGACCCTGAGCCGTGACACCCGCATGTATACCTGGTACGGTGCGGCCGTCCTGTTGATGGTGTACCTGTTCGATCGCGCACTCCACGATGGCCGGGCGCTCAGCTGGCTGCTCTTCGGTGCCGCATCGCTGGCGGCCCTGACCATCAATTACCTCACTGCGTTCGTGCTGGTGGGGCTGGCCGTCTTCGCGGCAGTGCAGGCAAGGACCTTGGGCCGCCGGATCATCCCCTTCGCGGTGATCCTGCTGGTGCTCCTGGGGCTGCCGTTCCTTTGGATCATGATGATGCCGGGACCGCGGGGCAGTGCCCTCCTGCTGCTCAACGAGATGCGCATTCCGTGGTCGCCCGCCCGTCTGGTGGGTCTGTTCTACGGCTGGCCGCTCTCGGGCGCGGCGGATGACGGCCCGACGCCGTGGCTGGCCGCCCTGGCCGGGCTGCGCTGGCTTCTGGCGATTGCCGGCATCCTGACCGTTGCGCGGCCGAGGGCCTGGGAGCGCCGCGCCTTCCAGTGGCTCCTGGTCGCGCTCGTCTTCATCGCACCCCTGGCCGGCTCCTTCGTCTTCGTCATCGTCAAGCAGCGCTACTTCTCGGCCGTGCTCGGCTTCTTCGTCCTGGCCATCGCGTCGGCCATCGCGGCCTCATGGCGGCGCAGCCGTCCCGCGGCCTTGGCATTGCTGGCCGCGCTGGTGTTGATGGACGGCCGCGCCGCGATCGCGCAGGGCGGCGGGAACTATCGTCCGTTCAGCGTGCCGATGGGGCACATCCTCTCCCGCGCACGGGAGGCCGAGCCGATCGTCTATACCTACCACTGGGACAAGTATCTCGACCTCTACTACGATTCGGCCGGCCAGCCCGCAGCGTTCGTGCCGGCAGGCGACGAGCCCACCACGATCGATAAGGTGGAGGCCACCGCGCGGGAGGTGCTCGCCGATGCAGGCTCCGCCTGGCTGGTCATGTACCCGAGCAAGCTCAAGCCCGAGATCGTTCAGGCCGGCTTCAACCGAGCGGGCTATCCCACGGAGATGACGTGGTTCGGAGGCGGCCGCGGGGTCGCCCGCTACTTCAGCGAGCGGGATGTGGCCGGGCAGTCCGGCGGCGCGGTGTGGGCCGACCGTTACCGGCTGAACCGTTGGTGGGCGTCGGAGCCCACGGTCACGGCGGGCGATGCGCTGCGGCTGCAGTTCGAATGGCAAAACCTGGCGCCCGGCAGCGAATCCGATGGCTCGGAAGCAGACCGGCCGCTCCCCCTGGTCCTCCTCACCCTTGTCGGGCCGGATGGCCAGGCCTGGGCTACGCGGCTGGGCGCTCCCTGCGGTGAGGGCAGCGACCGGCCCTGCAGGCCCGAGGGTTGGCGCGAGCCGGTGCTGGACCGGCAGGCCTTCTATGTGCCGCTCGACACACCGCCCGGCGCCTACACCCTGCGGGTGGCCTGGCTGACGCCTGACGGCGAAACCATGCTCGTGCGTACGCCCGACGACGACGCACCCCAGGGTGCGATGACCCTGCTGGACGTGACGATCGACCCACCGCGCCAGGCGGCTGCGAAGGAAGCACCGCTCGCCATCCCCTCGGGCTTGGAGACAGCCGGCGCTGGGCTGACGCTGCTGAGCTTTTCGCAGCCAACCGAGCCTGTGCTCGCAGGCAGCACAGTCGTCCTGCCCATGCAGTGGCAGGTGCACGCTGCACAATCGCCCC
>CAZMIS010000371.1:0-4463 GCA_964566325.1 uncultured Anaerolineales bacterium | reverse complement strand
GGGTCTTCCCGTTCCAGGTATGCTCTTTTCGGCCGGCGATTACAGCCTGGGGACGCATCTCGTGCGCCACGATGGCCGTACGATAGAGCACGCGGTGGTGCTCTGCGTGCCACGCGCCGTCGTCCCAGGTCAGGATGGCGTAGGCCGCGCGTGGATCGCCGTCCATCGGCAGCCCGACGCTGGCGACGTTGACCAGGAGCCGGCCGCGCCAGGTGCGCGTGTAGGGGACGTGGATGTGGCCGAACGCCAACGCGCGCCAGGACGGCTCGGCCCCCTCTTCGAGCAGCAACCTGTCCAGTTCCGCGTCAGAGGCCTGGGGCATGAGCGCCTGCTCCAGATTGCGCGGATTGGCGTGCACGACGAGCAGGTCGTTGCCCGGCGCGCCCGGCGCAGCGATGCGGTGGCTGAACGGCAGGTGACGCAGGTATGACTCGCGCTCCGCGCCCAGCTGCTCGCGCATCCAGCCAAGGTGAAGCTCGAAGCGGCCCGGATCCTTGCCCTCCGGCGTCTCATCGGATGAGGCGGCGAAGTACGCGTCCGTGTTGCCCATGATCGCCACAGCGCCCAGCGCGCGCACGCGATCCACCACCTCGCGCGGCCTGGGTCCCGACCACGCCAGGTCGCCTGCCACGATGATCTCCTGGAAGGGGCCCCGGCCCGCGAGATCGGCCAGGACAGCGTCCAACGCCACCGCGTTGCCGTGGATGTCAGACAGGATGGCAATCCGCATCAGGGCATCTCCTCAACGCCGTTGTTGAATGGATCCACGCCTACCGGGACCGGATGATCGCGGCTCCGACCGCGTTCGGGCCGGCATGCGCGGCGAACGCTGGCCCGACCTCGACGGTCAGGACCTCTCCGTGCAGCCCCGCGAGCTCCGCAATGCGGACGGCCAGTTCAGAGGCCACCGCACACCCGCGCGTGTAGGCCGCAGCAAGGCCCTGCACGGGCAGACGCCCGCGCACCTCTTCCTCCAGTTGCTGCAGTGCACTGCGCGTCGAGCGTGCGATCGAAACGATCCGAAACTCACCGTTACACATTTCGAGCACCGGCTTGATCTTCAACGTACGCGCAACCTTATCGACGACCGGGATGATACGATCCAGGCGGCCGCCGCGGCGCACCCACTCCAGGGTATCGAGCACGAAGATCATCGATGTGCGTTCGCGGAGATTCTCTGCCGAGCGCTGGATGAACTCCGCGCTCTTGCCCGCGATGGCATCCCGGGCTGCGTTCAACACCTGGAGACCCATGCCGACCGAGAAGGAGCCGGTATCGATGACACGCACCTTCTCGCCGAAGTCCTGCGCGGCGAGCCATGCGGCATTGAACGTGCCGCTGTGCTTGCCCGGCAGCGTCAGGCAGATAACATCGTGGCCCGCGGACACGAACTTCTGGAATACCTTGTAGAAGGTGCCGGGCGCGGGGGACGATGTGCCTGGGCCGGTCGGGGAACGCTTGGCCCGGAGCCAAAACTCCTCGTTGGTCAGCTCATCGCTGGAGACCGTCTCGTCGCCGAACCGAACGAAAACAGGCACGATCGTGATCTCGTATCGATCGACCAGGTCAGCAGGCAGATCACAGCCGCCATCTGCAACGATGCGTACATTGGGCATGCCAGTCCCCCCTTGAGCGTCACTGGTACTCTGACGCATTATAGCACCGTGTGCAGTAAGCGCAATGACTGATGACGCTGAACGGCGCCTTGTGGCGTGCTTTGGCTCTGTGTTACAATCGTGCCAACAAGCGCTGGAGCGGGGGAGGCGCACATGCGACCCAAGATCGAGGACGCCTGGTTCGGAAGTATCACGGTTGATAGTAAGCGGTACGAGCACGATATCATCATCCGGCTCAGCGGCAAGGTGCGGCGGCGAAACAAACAGCTGTCCAAGGCAGTATACGGCACGTCGCACATCATCAGCCTTGCCGAGATCAAGGAGCTGTATCGCAAGCGCGCGGAAGGCATCATCATCGGCACGGGGCAAGGGGACGAAGTGCGCTTGTCGCCCGAAGCCGAGAAGTTTCTGGCCGACAAGAAGTGCCCCGCGCACCTGGCGCCCACCCCCATAGCGATCGAAGACTGGAACGAAGCAGAGGGCCGGATGCTCGGTCTCTTCCACGTCACCTGTTAGAAGGCTGCCTGACCATGCCGAAGGCGATCATTGTCCATGGCGGCGCGTGGGACATTCCCGCCGCGTTACACGAGGAACACCTCGCCGGCTGCCGCGCGGCAGCCGAGCGGGGCTGGGCGATCCTGTCGGGCGGAGGCTCCGCGCTCGATGCGGTGGAAGCCGCCGTGCGCATCATGGAAGACCACCCCGTCTTCGATGCGGGCCGCGGCTCGCACCTCAACGCGGACGGCGTGGTCGAGCTGGACGCGGGCATGATGGATGGGGCCACCCTGGCCGCAGGTGCGGTCGCGGCCGTCCGGCGCATCGCCAATCCCATCAGCCTGGCGCGGCGCGTGCTCCACGACAGCCCGCACGTCTTCCTGGTGGGTAGCGGCGCCGAACGCTTTGCGGAGCAGGCCGGCATCCCCCTCTGTGACCCCGCGGACCTGATCGTGCCGCGCGAGCTGAGCCTGTGGGAGGATAAGCGCGCGGAGTCTCACCCGCGGCCCATCGGTGCGGAGTTCAGGGAGGGAGCCGACACGGTCGGGGCCGACACGGTCGACGCCGACACCGTCGGGGCCGATACCGTCGGGGCGGTGGCGCTCGACGAGCACGGCAACCTCGCGGTGGGCAATTCCACCGGCGGCACCTTCTTCAAGCAGCCCGGCCGGGTGGGCGATACGCCCATCATCGGCTGCGGGCTATACGCGGACAACACGCTCGGTGCAGCGGCCTGCACGGGCTGGGGCGAGCAGATCATGAAGACGGTCCTGGCGAAGACGACGACGGACCATATCGCCCTGCTCGGCAGTGCGCGCGACGCGGCGCACGTGGCCCTCGCCTATTTCCGCCACCGGGTGGGCGGCCTGGGCGGCGTCATCTGCATCTCGCCCGACGGCCAGATCGGCTACGCTCATAGCACGCCGAACCTCGCGCACGCGTTCCGCAACGAGAAGATGGCGGACTTCGTGGTTGCGCTGACCGCCACCGCAGACCGGTAAGGGATGATGAACGAAAAGCGCGTGCGGGTCGTCATTCGCGGCGGCGTGCAGGGCGTCGGGTTTCGCGCCAGCTGCCAGCGCGAGGCGGTCGCCGCGGGCGTCGCGGGCTGGGTATGCAACCAGTGGGACGGCTCGGTCGAGGCGCTGTTCGCGGGCCCGGAGGAAGCGGTGGACCGGCTGATCCGCTGGTGCCACGCGGGTCCGCGCTGGGCCGACGTGGAGAGCGTGGAACTCTACCCCATAACCAGCGGCGAGCAAGTAGCCGGCGGCGAGCCGCTGACCGGCTTCAGGATACGATAGACGTGGCGTCAGACCCCACAGTCCTCATCGTGACGGACGGCGCGTGCAGCGGCAACCCGGGACCCGGCGGCTGGGCCGCGATCCTGCGTTACGGGCCGCACGAGAAGGTGCTCCAGGGCGGCGCGTCGCTCACCACCAACAACCGCATGGAGCTGCGTGCCGCGCTGGCTGCGCTTCAGGCTCTGAATCGTCCCTGCACCGTCGAAGTGCGCACCGACTCCGAGTATCTGCGCCGCGGGGTCACGGAATGGCTGCCCAGGTGGCAGCGCAACGGCTGGCGCACGCAGGGCCGGGAGCCGGTGAAGAACCAGGACCTCTGGCGCGGCCTCGCCGCGGCGCTGAGCAAGCACAATGTGACGTGGCGCTGGGTGAAGGGCCACGCGGGCGACGAGCTGAACGAGCGCGCGGACCGGCTCGCGGTCAACGCGCTCAACACGATCGGCATCCACGGCCAGCCCGACATGGAGGGTCCCCCGCCCGCCGCGCTGCCTTAACAAACGACCTTTGGGTCTTGGGTCAACCTTCGGCCAACAGGTTGGACCCTGATCTCGCGCACGCCCTTGAAGAAGGCACCCTCACCGACGCGAACCTTACCATCCACGATAGAAAAGTCACCGTAAGCCTCTTGCAGTTGGCTGAAGTGATGAAGAAGGCATTCCGGACTCGGATAGAATCGTGTGGCGCAGGCTTCGTCCTGTTTCTCACCACAGAATCGATGCTACCATTCTACTCAAAGGAGAGAGACTGATGGCCCGCTGGTACCACCCAAATCGAGGCTCGGCAGCGCTCATAGCCCTGCTGTTGCTGCTCCTTGTATCGATCCTGGTTCTGCCCATGGCGGATCTTCACGCCTCAGCAGATCGGACTGCATCCACTCCAGAGCCTATGTCTGTTCTGCAGACGGGCGAGCAGCCGGCCGCTTCCTGGCCCGGCATCTGGCGTGTCCAGCGCCTGTCTACGCCTCTCAAGGACGTTACTTTCGTTGATACGTTCAACGGATGGAGTCAGGACGGCACCCGGCGTACCATCGACGGCGGACAGACCTGGTCAA
>CAZMIS010000370.1:0-4464 GCA_964566325.1 uncultured Anaerolineales bacterium | reverse complement strand
GACGGCCTGCACCAACGGGTAGCCAAACGGCAGCGCCGTGCCGAGCCCCATCAGCAGTGGCACCGCAACGCCCAGCAGGCCGGCCAGAATCACGACCTTGCCCGCACGCCGCATCTGCGCCAGGTCCGCCTCCATGCCGGCCAGGAACATGAGAAAGACGACGCCGATCTCCGCCAGCTCGGTGACGACCTCCGGGAGGTGCTCTGAGGCAAATAGAGGGGATCCGGGAAGGTTCAACAAAGACGGCCCGAGCAGCAGCCCGGCAAGGATCTCGCCCAGCACGGCCGGCTGGCCCAGCTTGGAACTGAGCAGCCCGGCGAGCTTGGCCGCCGTGATGAGAATGCTTAGCTCGAGGAGCAGTTGAAGAATTGGGGACATCGCAGCCTTTCCAACGAGATGAGAAGAATGGAATGGGATTATAGCATGAGTGGCACCGGCTGCCGAAACGATTCACAGGTTGCGCGTGCCGCTCCTGCCCGGCCCCGTCAGCGGCCCACAGCAGAGGATGGACCTTATGTCTACCAGAGCCTGCGCCCCGATGTTGACAAACGCCCCCTCTGCGCGCTAGACTGCTTCCGATGAAGAAGCCTGACCTGTCCGCCTTCCTGACTGCCGTGCTCCTCTGTGTGATCGTCGTGGTCGCGGCGGGCTGTGCGCGCCGCACGCCCTCGCCCACGCCGCCCCCCCCTGCGATCGTGCCTCCTTTCAGCCAGGAGGCGATCGGGGCAGATGAGGTTGTTGTCGACGTGGTGGCAGCCGAGGGTGGGGTTGCGGCGCTCGACGGCGGCGCGCAGCTGTCGCTGCCCGCCGATGCGCTGGCCCAGGACGCCCGCGTCACGTTCCGCACGGCAACGGCTCCGCCCGCGCCCATCCCGAACAGCATCGTCGGTGCGGCCTACGAACTGCAGATCGACGGCTCCGAATTGAGCGGCGTGGCGCAGGTGCGCCTGCCCCTGCCCGCCGGGGTGACGGTCGACCAGTACGAGCTCGCGCCCTATCGCTGGACCGGCCGCCTGTGGGAGCGCATCACGGCGCGGGACACGAATGGCGGCGTCCAATTCGGCGTGAGCTCGCCGGGGGTGTTCGCCATCCTGGGCAACTGGCGCCTGGCGGATGCGACGCTGGCCCTGATCAAGCCGGAGACGCTGCCGGGCCAACAGGCTGTCCCCCTGACTGTCGCCGGCAAATACCGGTTCTCCGCCATTCCGGCACTGCAGGACGGTCTCGTTCCGGTGAAGCTGACGCTCAAGCAGGACACCTCCGGCGGTGCGGGCCTCGTGTACGGCGATCCGAGCCAGGATGCCACCGTCGATGAGACAACCGTCTGGTTCAAGCCCGATCCGGCGCAGAGTCAGGGCCTCATCGAGTTCACCCACGTGTTCGAGGTGCTGCCCGGCCTGGTGGTCCTGCATCCTGGCATCAACACCCGATTCTACGCCGTGATGCAGGTTGACGACGCAGCCACGCCGACCCGGCGTGTCAGCACAGGGGTCGAGTACACCCAGGTCCTCCCCATCCAGATCCAGGACATGCAGGTCGTTCGCCCGATCCTGCTCCAGGAAGACCGGCTGGTGCTCCGGTGGAAGATCACGCTCAACGGTCTGACGTTCCAGACGCCCGAAGCTCGCGGCCCCACCCTGGCACTCCAGCCCATCGTGGACGGCGGGGGCGTGGGCGACTACCGCATCACGCTCGAAGCGCAGAACGAGGGCGAGTGGGTGACCGTGAGCAACGAGCTGACCATCCAGCTCGCCTTGCGGCCCACGCCGACGCTCCGGCCCGGGGAGACGCCCTCACCCACGGCCGTCATCGCGTCGGCGGCGACGCCCATCCCGATCGCGCCTCCCGTCGCGCCCACGCGGCGGCCGACGCCCGACGACACGAGCATCGGCAGCATCGCCCGGCTCACGCCGACCATCACCCCCACGATGAGCGTGGTGGCCACTGCGACGCCGACGCGGCCCGATTGGGCCAGTGTCTTCTGGGCCGACAAATACGCGGTGGCGCCCGGCGAGTGCACGATCCTCCACTGGAAGGTGGACAACGTCATCTCCGTGTTCTTCGAGGGACAGGCCGTCACCGGCAACGAGACGCGCCAGGTTTGCCCGGCGCAGACCACGACGTACGTTCTGCGCGTCACGAGCAGTTCCGGCAGCCAGGACCGCACGGTGACCGTCCAGGTCGCTGAGGCAGGCGAAACCCCGGTGATGTTCACCGTTGAACCCGCCCGGATCGCGGCCGGCAGCTGTGCGACGTTGACGTGGAGCGCTCTCGACGTCCGGGAAGTCTATCTCAACGGAGCCGGGGTGGCTGGCGTCGCGTCTCAGCAGGTGTGCCCCACCCAGACGACCGATTACGAGCTGCGCGTCGTCAGCACGGCGGGGCAGACCACGGTGAAGCGACAGACACTCACGGTCGTGCAGGGCGCTACGAGCGTCGTGGACGCCGCCTTCTGGGCCGAGCAGTACACCATGCCGCAAGGCGGGTGCACGACCCTGCACTGGAACGTGCGAAACGTCATGTCGATCTACCTGGACGGAGAAGGAGTCACGGGCGAGGGCTCCAGGCAGGCCTGCCCGGAAAGCACCCAGTTCTACACCCTCGAAATCACGGATACGTCCGGACAGGTGAACATCAAGGAAGTTGTGCTGGTGGCAGGAGATCCTGGCCTCACCGCACGCGATATCATCGGCCAGGGCGTGGTCGGCGCCGTCTCGAACCAATCGGACGTCAGTGTGGTCGAGCCGGGGGATCAGCCAGGATACGACATCGTCATCGACGGGATCCGGCTGCTGTACTCCGGCACGCCCGGCAGCAACGTGTCCCGGGTGACCATCCGGCTGCCCCAGGCGGCCGTCGACCTCGGGGATAACGGCCCGGTGCACTGGCCCGTCCGACCGGGACAACAGGTCGAGTTTCGCGCAGGATGTGACGGCGCGACCTGCTACTTCGACTACTACGAGGACGCCTACCTCTACTGGCGGTCCGAGTAGCGCGATCGCGCGTCGGACCTCCCGGATAACTGTGATATAATCCGGCAGATTGGTTTCCTCCTCTCATCCTCATCTTCAAGGAGGCCTTATGACGCGCGTTGTTGCGGACACAACCTGTGGGTTGCCGCCGGAAGTCTACCGAAAGCTCAGCATCCCGATGATCCCCCAGATCATCAACTTCGGCGATGAATCATTCCGGGAAGGCGTCGACATCGACCATAGCGCCTTCATGGCACGCCTGCGTAGCGGGAAGGAGCTGCCCAAGACAGCGGCGCCCTACCCTGGCGACTTCATCGATGTGTTCGGAAAACTCGTCGCCGAGGGCGAAAGCGTCGTGTGCGTCCATCCCTCCACGGACGTCAGCGGCACGGTGCGCTCGGCCGAGACCGCCCGGATGGATTTCCCCGGCGCGGACATTCGCATCATCGACACCCGATCGGTCGCCGGCCCACTCGCCAGCATGGTGCTGGAGGCCGACAAGGCGGCAAAGGCAGGCGCCTCTGCGGACCAGGTGGAGGCGGTGGTGCGTGAGATGATGCCGCGCGCCCGCATCTACTTCCTCGTCGACACGCTGGAGTTCCTGCGCCGCGGCGGTCGCATCGGTGGCGCCCAGGCCCTGATGGGCACGCTGCTGCAGGTCAAGCCCATCCTGACGTTTCGCGAGGGCAAGGTCGATCAGTTCGAGCGTGAACGCACGAAGCGAAAGGCCATCGCGCGCATCAACGAACTCATCCTTGCCGAAGCGGCGCGCGGCGAGGCCGCGCACGTCAGCGTCATGCACGCCGGCGCGCCGGAAGAGGCACAAGAGCTCGCGCAGAGCCTCAAGCAGGATCTCGGCACGCCTGACGTGATGGTGATGGACCTGGTGCCGGCGATCATCACCCACGCCGGACCGGGCACGCTGGCGTTTGGCTTCTTCACGCCCTGAGGAAACATCATGTCTCTCGAAATCCGAAAGATCGACACTTCCTCGCGCGGAGACGTGGGACGCTTCATCCAGCTGCCGTGGGCGATCTACCGCGGCTGCAAGCCATGGGTCCCTCCCCTGGTCGATGACGTCAAGACGATGATGAACCGGCGCACGTATCCGTTCTACCAGCATTCGGACGCCGACTTCTTTCTGGCAGAACGGGACGGTCGCGCGGTCGGCCGGATCGCGGTGCTGGACAACCGGCACTACAACGAGCACTGGAAGAGCCGCACTGCGTTTTTCTATCTGTTTGATGCGTTCGACGACGCAGAGGCTGCGGCCGGGCTGTTCGCCGAGATCGAGACATGGGCCCGGCGCCGCGGCCTGAACAAGATCGTCGGTGCGAAGGGCTTCCTGCAGGGAGACGGCATCGGCGTGCTCGTGGAAGGGTTCGAGCACCACCCCGCGGTCGGCATTCCCTACAACCACCCGTACTACGGCCCGCTGCTTGAGGCGTCAGGCTATCAGCGCCAGCGCGACTTCATGTCGGCTTACCTGCCC
>CAZMIS010000369.1:0-4486 GCA_964566325.1 uncultured Anaerolineales bacterium | reverse complement strand
TGGCGGTCCGGCCGCCCAGTTGATCGGCTGGATCATGGCGAGCCGGCCGCCCAGTTGATCGGCAACCTCCGCAGCCGTGAGCGCAGGGGCGTTGCCAGAGACGTTGGCGCTCGTGGTGGCGAGCGGAGCGTCGGCTGCCCGGATCAACGCGCGAGCCAGCGCCAGGTCAGGGATCCGCACTGCGACCGTCTCTCCGCCGGACGTCACGCTGTGGGGGACCCGGCGGCCACGCGGCACGACCAGCGTCAACGCGCCGGGCCAGAAATGCCGGACGAGGCGCAGCGCGCTGTCCGACAGCGGGCCCGCCACGAGGTCGAGGTCCTGAGGATCGGCAATGAGGATCGGAATGGCCTTGTCCAGGCTGCGCAGCTTGGCGGTGTACAGCTTCGCCACCGCGCCTGCATCAAAGCAGATGGCGCCCACGCCGTAGACGGTGTCGGTGGGAAACGCAACCAGCTCCCCCGCACGCAGCAGGGCGGCTGCGGCTTCCAGGCCGCGGAGGTCAGGGGAAGTAACGTTCGAGGACATCCGCCAACCCATCCTCCTCAACGGAAGAGGCGATCGCATCCGCGCGGGCACGCACGGCCGGGCTGCCGTTGGCCATCGCGATGCCCAGGCCCGCCCACTCGATCATGCTGATGTCGTTGCCCGCGTCGCCCACCGCGATGGTCTCATCCTGCGGCACGCCGTAGTAGCCGGCAAGGAACCGCAAGGAATGCCCCTTCGACGCCTGCTTCGAATGAACCTCGACGAACATTTCGTGCGAGCGGACGACGCCCAGCCGGTCGCCGAAGCGCCGGACCAGCTCCTCGTGAAACAACTCGTTGCCTTCGGCGGAACCGATGAACAGCGCCTTGAGAAGCGCACTGCCGGTCGCGGCGAGGTGATCGGCGAGCGCCCCATACGAGCGGACGAAGGTGGTCGGCACCCCGAACCAGTGCTTGTAGAAGCCGGACTCCCGGCCCCGATCCACCGCGAACATCGTGTCCCCGGCATAGACGACCAGCTCGAGCGCGCGTTCGTCGGCAAGCGCCAGCACCTCGCGCATGGCGCCTGGGGGCGCCGGCTCGACAAAGAGCACCCGGCGATCCCCATCCAGTTCACGAACCATCGCGCCCTGAAAACAGATGACGGGCGTGTCGAGGCCGAGCGCTTGGGCGTAACCCCGCGCCGAATCGTAGGGCCGGCCGGTCGCCAGCACCGTGACCGCGCCGCGCTGCCGCGCGCCCGCGATTGCGGCCCGCACCCGTTCCGTCGGAAAGCATCCGTCGCGCGCCGCGGTGCCATCGTAATCGAACGCAATCAGCTTATACGTCATTGGGTCGCATCTCAGAGGTTGATCACGACGATCCGGTCGAAGCCGGAATAGTCGGCCAGGACCGTGAACTCATGCCCCGGCAGCTCCGTGCTCACGATGGCGCGCATGGCATCGCCCTGGTCCGCGCCGATCTCCAGGAGGGCCACCGCACCGGGCTTGATCCTGGCGCGGCCTTCGGCCGTCGCCATGGCGTGCACCAGCGCGTGCAGGATCAGGCAGCCGTCCGAACCCCCATCAAGGGCCAGCACCGGCTCAAAATCGCGCACCTGCTGCGGCAGGGTCGCGAGATCGCCGGTCGCGATGTAGGGCAGGTTTGCCACGATGATATCGACCGGCTCCGGGAGGGGATCGAGCAGGTACCCGGGAAGCAGATGCACCTGCTCGCCCAGCCCGTAGCGCCAGACGTTCTTTTCCGCCACCTCCATGGAGGCGGGCGACACGTCCGTGGCATAGATCGTGAGCTCGGGCGCGTTCGCTGCCAGCGCGACCGCGATCGCGCCGCTGCCCGTGCCGATGTCGGCCGCGACGGGGCGAAGGCCATCCCGGACCATGCGCCTCGCATGGGCCAGCGCACGCTCCACCAGCATCTCCGTCTCGGGCCGCGGAATGAGCACCCTCGGATCGACCGTGATATCGAGGCCGTAGAACGGCTTGTAGCCCACCAGGTAGGCCACCGGCTCGTGGCACATCCGCTTGCGCACGAGGGACTCGTACAGGCTGATCTCCGGCTCGGCCAGCGGCCGCGCCGGGTGCGCATAGAGCCACGCCTTGCTGACCCCCAGCACGGAGGCCAGCAGGACCGCCGCGTCCAGCTGTGCGGATTCGATCTCCACCTCGCGCAGGCGGCGGGTGGCGGCGAGCAGCGCGCGGCCGACATCGCTGGAGCGGTCCAATGACCACACGATCTGAGACGTGCGGTTCTCCGTGCAGGAGCCCCGCCGCGCCTGTGCCTGAACGGCGCCGCCCGTCTCTCCGGCGTCGTTGCGGGAGGCGCCTCCGCCGTTGCGAGGCGCGTGGGTCTGATTGTTAACGCGATCCAAGTCAGTCCTCTCGGATAGCCTCAAGCCGTTCGGCCTGATCGGTCGCGGAGAGCTCATCGATGAACTCATCGAACTCGCCGTCCAGAAAAGCGACCAGGTTGTAAGACGTCTTGCCGATGCGATGGTCGGTCACGCGGTTCTGCGGGAAGTTGTACGTCCTGATCTTCTCGCTGCGCTCGCCCGAACCGACCTGGCTGCGACGGGTCTCGCTCCGTTCGTTCGCCAGCCGCTCCTGCTCCATCTGGTACAGCCGCGCACGCAGGATCGCCATCGCCTTCGTGCGATTCTGCAGTTGCGACTTCTCGTCCTGACAGCTGACCACCAGCCCCGTGGGCAGATGCGTCACCCGGATGGCCGAATCGGTGGTGTTCACGCTCTGGCCGCCCGGGCCGGTCGCCCGGAAGACATCGATGCGAACGTCCTGCGGGCTGATATGGACGTCGACCTCGTCGGCCTCGGGCAGCACCGCCACGGTTGCCGTCGACGTGTGGATGCGGCCCTGCGCCTCGGTGACCGGCACGCGCTGGACCCGGTGCACCCCGCTCTCGAACTTGAGCTGGGAGTAGGCGCCGCGGCCCTTCACCTGGAAGATCACCTCTTTGAAGCCGCCGATGCCGGTCTCCGACTGGCTCATGATCTCGGTCTTCAGTCCATGCCGCTCGGCCCACCGCGCGTACATGCGAAACAGGTCACCGCCGAACAGCGCGGCCTCGTCGCCGCCCGTCCCGGCGCGGATCTCGACGATCACGTTCTTCTCGTCCGCGGGATCCTTGGGCAGCAGCATCACGCGCATGCGCTCCTCGCGCGCGGCCTGCTCCTCCTCGAGCCGCTCCACCTCGGCGCGCGCCAGCTCGGACATCTCTTCGTCGCTGACTTCGGCGGCAAGCTGCCGCGCGCCCTCCAGCTCGGCCTGCGCGGCCAGGTACGCGCGGTACTCGGTGACGATGGGCTCGATCTCCGATTGCTCGCGCGCCAGCTCCGTGAGCCGCCCAGGGTCGCGCACGGCCTCGGGCGAGGCCATCAGCTCGTTCAGTTCTTCGTAACGGCGGTCGATGGCCGCGACTTTCTCAATGACCATATGCGTTGTTGGTGGTGGCTGACCGTGAAGTCCGGACTTCACGGTCAGCCACCACACCCCTTCTAGCCGATGAACACCGGCAGGTTATCCATTGCGATGATGTGCTTCCACTTGTCGGGGTCGTTGCCCTCGGTGAACGCGGCCGCCTCGGCGATCACCTCGCCGCCCGCCTCATTCACCAGGGTGCGCATGCCCAGCAGCGTGCTTCCCGTCGAGATCACGTCATCGACCAGGATGACGCGCTTGCCCTTCACCAGGTGCAGATCCTTGCCGTCCAGCCACAGCGTCTGCGGCGCGCCGGTCGTGATCGACAGCACCTCGACGCTGACCGACCCGAGCATGTACGGCTTGCGCGTCTTGCGCGCGACCACGTATGGCATCTGCATGCGCACAGCCAGGGCATGCGCCAGCGGGATGCTCTTGACCTCCGCGGTCATGAGCGTGTCCGCATCCTTCGGCAGGCGTCCGACCAGCGAATCGGCGAGGGCCTCCACGATCTCGTAGTCGCCCAGCATGTTGAACAGGGCAATCCGCACATTGGGCGCGACTTCAAAAAGCGGCAGGTCTCGCCTGACGCCGGCGATCTCGATGGGATAGAATTCCTGGGCCATGATGGTCTCCTCGGTGAGCAAGAGTGCCTCGCGCAAAGAGGCTCCGGCGCCGCGGCCAGAGCCTTGTAACGCCACAATTCTAGCACACTTCGACTTACACGACGAAAATGATCGGTATCGCGCGCTGGCATGGCCATGGCCCGACGGTTGCCCGACGCGCTCACCTGTGCTATCATGCGGTCGACGCTCCAACAAAGATGCTGCGCGGCCTGATTACCGGAACCCCGTCATCGCATGCGGCGTCACAGATCTGCCAGCTAATCCCGACCCGGACAGTCATCCCATTGCAGAAGAGAATCCTTGTTCACGCCGGCGGCCTGCTCCTCATCGTGCTGGCGGCCGGCCTCGCATTGACCGCTGTGGCCCTCCGGCGCTACGGCAGCGTCGACGGCGTCGTGCAGCGGATCATGGCCCGGCCCGCGGTCGCCGTCCGGTTGCG
>CAZMIS010000368.1:0-4491 GCA_964566325.1 uncultured Anaerolineales bacterium | reverse complement strand
TCCGATGTTCGCAGGCAAGCCGGCCGGAGCCGTCTGCGATCGCAGCCCGGATCGTCCCTTGCCCACCAAGTTCCTCCCCGGCCTGTGGACGACCGATTGCCGCAAGGGCCAGTGCCTTTCCCCGACAACCTATCTCGCGGCGAGCAACTACACCACAGGCGTCAACCCCCAACCCTGGTGGCCGGCGAGCAAGGATGGCCTGTGGGGCGACAACGAAGCGATACCCGTCGGTTGCGACTTCGATGGCGGCATCCCGATCGGCACCTTCACCGGCACCCCGAACATCAATGGCGTTGCGCGCCAGCCCGAGTACATGCTCGAGTGGATCGACCGGGCCACCGACACGCTGATCCGCGTCACGGCACGCGGCTTCGGCGCCGACATCAACACCGAAGTGGTTCTGCAAACCTACGTCAAGCCCCCCGGCAAATGAAACGAGCTGCCATGAACATCATTCGCCTCCTCATCTCCCTTGTCGTCGGCAGTGTGCTGAACACGGCCCAGGCGCTGCCCAGCGCGATTCCACCGAACATCGTCGCCACCACGCAGAACAAGCCGATGGTGATGATGACGGCCTCCAAGGACTTCACGATGTTCTGGAAGGCCTACACCGACTTCGAGGACATCGACTTCGATGGCAAGGTCGACTACACCTTCAAGCCCGCGTTCAGCTACTACGGGTACTTCGATTCAGCGAAGTGCTACACCTACAGCACCGCCAACAGCGGGCGGTTCGTTCCCGCGGTCGAAGCGACCATCGTTGACGGCAAGTACTACTGCACGGCTGGCAGCGGCTACTGGAGCGGCAACTTCCTGAACTGGGCCACGATGTCGCGCATCGACATCCTGCGCAAGGTGCTCTACGGCGGCATGCGGTCGTTCTACGGCGCCACCGCAGCCGATCGCTACGCCAATGGCGACTCCGCAACCGACACGACGCTCGAGCTCTCGTTCGTGCCGCGCAACAGCCAGGCTTTCGTCAAGTATTACAACGGCAGCGACCTCGACCGCCTGACGCCGTTCGACAGCGCGGCAGCGCTGGCCGAGGGCATCACGTTGTGCCGTCGTCCTGCGGAAAACGCCGGGACCTCCCACTCCAGCGCATTGATACCGCAGATCCGGGTGGTGATCGGGAACTACATCCTCTGGAACATGACCGAGGTGAGGTCGTGCAACTGGTCCACGGAGGTCAACTACACCTGGCAGGCGCCGACGATCACGTTCCTGAGCGCCAACTACGTCAGCCCGAATGGCGTCAAGGCCACCTCCGACGCCGATTACACGCACAAGGCCAGCGTGCCGACGGCGGCGACCAACGGCGCGACCTACAGCGGTGGGACTCTGGGGCCGACCTTCACCGGACGGGTTCAGGCCTGCGTGGCCGACAAGCTGGATCCCGGATGCAAGCAATACGGCACGGTCTACAAGCCCACCGGTCTGCTGCATGAGTTCGGCGAAAGCAGCGCCAGCGGCACCAAGGCCGCGCGCGCCGAGTTCGCGCTGATGATGGGCTCGTACGACCACAACCTCGAAGCGGGGGTGCTGCGCAAGAACATGGGCGAGATCAACGACGAGATCAACCCGGCGACCGGCCAGTTCAAGAGTGCGGGGGTCGGCAAGGGCGGGATCGTTCAGTCGCTGAATGAAATCAACCTCTACGGATACGACCTGAGCACCGGACAGTATTCGCAGACCTGTCAATCCGACACGCTGACCGATGGCAACTGCTCTTCCTGGGGCAACCCGGTGGGTGAACTGCTGCTCGAATCGACGCGTTTCTTCGCCGGCAAGGCGGCCAAGTGGGCGGCCGTTGGAGCCAAGGACCTTGCGGTAGGCATGCCCGCCGCCACGAACTGGGTTGACCCGCTGAGCACGGCCTCGGACGACACCCTGATCAACGGCACGAAGAGATCTGAACTCTACGGACGTGGCATCTGCCGCCCGCTGAACATGCTGACGATCTCGGGCGGCGTCAACAGCTACGACGACGTGACAGCCATGCTTGCGTTCACCGACATCACCAACACCGCCACGGCGGAGGATCTGACAAAGAAGATCGGTGACACCGAAGGCATCACCGGCACGAAGCGGCTGGTCGGCAACAACGGCGTGGACGTTGCCGATCTGCAATGCACGGGCAAGACGGTTTCCAACCTGGGCAAGGTGCAGGGCGCCTGTCCGGACGGGCCCAATTTCCGGGGGACCTACCTCGGCTCGGGCGTGGCCCACTTCAACAACACGAACCGTATCCGTGGCGACCTGGATGCGGCGGCCGCCCTGATTCCGGACTTCCCGTATGCCGGGCTGACCGTGCGCAACTACGGCGTCACGATGTCGGGGGGCGTTGCCACCATCGAGGTCCCGTTGCCGGGCCAGGTCGAGTGCTCGGCTGCCAACAAGGGCCTGGCGAATCCGGACTGCAAGCGGGTCTACATCACGCCGGCCAGCCTGGATTCGCAGCGCGGCGCACCCGGTCCGCTGCCGGGAAACATGGTCGACTTCAAGGTGCTGGAAACGACGATCGATGCGGACGGCTTCGCGTCGGGCTCCGCGCTGGTGCTGTGGCAGCACAGCATGCTGGGTGAAGACCAGGACCAGGACATGTTGAATTCGATCCGCTGGGTGACGGGTGGAACGGCCGCCGAACCGACGCTGACGATCTACACCCAGGCAGTGGAATCGAACACCGGTTCGAACAAGGCTTTTGGCTTCGGATACACGCTGGTGGGTACCGACAAGGATGGCCTGCACATGCACAGCGGCATCAACAAGTTCCTGGTCGCCGACCCCACGGGGGTGAGTGTGGCTGCGGGAGCGATCTACGACGGCGCCGACGACAACACGCAGTGCCTGGCCAGCGGCACGGTGAACGAGCCCAAGAAGCTGTGCTCCAAGCTCGGCGCAGCCGGCAACGTGGTTCGCGGCGAGACCTACAAGACGTTCAACATGACCGGCGCCACCAATGCCAGCCTGAAGGAGCCACTCTGGTACATCGCCAAGTACGGCGGTTTCAGCTACACGAAGAACGACAAGACGGCTGCCGCTACGCCCGTCTTCACGCCGACCCGCTACAACCAGTGGGACCGTCGCAAGTCCGACGGGACCATCTGCAATGACCCGACGCAACCCTGCGACGGCAATCCGGACAACTATTTCTACGCGCGTCGACCTGACCTGCTGGAGAAGTCGCTGCGCGAGATCCTCGAAGACATCGTGACCTCGTCCAACACGGCTCCGGCCATCTCCGCGAGCCAGTTGCAGGCGAACGACTTGAAGGTGGTGGCTTCCTTCGATGCAGCCGACGGCAGCGGTGCGTTGACGGCGTACGCGCTGAAGGCCGAGACGGGTGCGTTCGAGGTGGATCCGGACTTCACCTGGAGAGCCCACGAGCGGCTCACCGCCACCCTGTCGACCAACCGCCAGATCATCACGAACCGGGTCGGGGCTGACGGCGTCCCGTTCGAATGGGCCAGCCTGGATGGCACCGAACAGGACATCCTGAAGGAGGGAAGCACCGTGGCTCACGGGCAGAAGATGCTGGACTGGATCCGCGGCAGCACCTCGTTTGCCGATGAATTCAGGCCTCGCCCGGCCACGTCGATCATGGGGCCGATCGTCAACTCGAACCCGACGATCCAGACCGCTCCCGAGGGCCGCTATTTCGGCGATGCCTTCAGCGGATACGACACCTTCGCCACGACCTGGAAGGATCGGCGACTGGTGCTGTGGGCCGGCGCCGGCGACGGCATGCTGCACGCCTTCGACGCCAGCAACCGCAAGGGACCTGACGGTTCGCAGGCCGGTGGCGCCCCGATCATGTCGTACATCCCGCAGCCCTTGTTCTCGCGACTGCCTGACTGGGCTTCGGCCAATGGCGCGAAGGTCCAGGCTTTCGTCGACGGCTCGCCATTCGTCGGAGACGTGAAGGTGGGTGCCGACTGGCGCACCTATCTCTTCTCGTCTTTGGGCCGCGGCGGCAAGGGCATCTTTGCACTCGACGTGACTGAGGCGGGCACGATCACGATCGACACCAAAGGCACCGAGACAACCGCCGACGACACGACCAGCGTGGTCGGCTCGCAACTGGACCAGGCGCACGCCACGACGGTGTTCGCATGGCAGATGACGGATGCCGACGACCCGGAGGGCGACATGGGTTACATGATCGCGGAACCGACGACCAGCATCTTCACCGCCCAGCCGGGACAGATCGCGCGGATGAACAACGGACGGTTCGCTGCGCTGTTCGGCAACGGCATCGACAGCACGAGCGGCCGGGCAGCGCTCTACATCGTCTTCGCAGACGGTGATGCTGCAGCCGCGGGAGGCAAGTTCAAGAAGATCGTGGTGCCGACCAACGGTGCGAACGGGCTGTCGCAACCGACCTGGGTCGATGTGAACAACGACCGCATTCCCGACTACATCTACGCGGGCGACATGCAGGGCAACCTGTGGCGATTCGACGTCCGCAGCGCCGACCCAGGAGCCTGG
>CAZMIS010000367.1:0-4493 GCA_964566325.1 uncultured Anaerolineales bacterium | reverse complement strand
CGGGTAGATGCTGAACTTGTCCGAGCCGGAATGCAGGCTGAGCTTGTAGGGTCCCAGGCTGCGGGCGATGGCAGCATGGCCGGCGAAGTCCCGGGCGAATGCGTCGATCGGGAGGTCGCCGGGCCGATCGCCGCCCGGTGCGATGTAGTCGACGCCCTTCTCGAAGCGCCCCACGTAGCGGGGCGCCAGGCTCACCCAGCGCACACCCAGCCGTCGCAGCTCGCGTGCGATGAAGATGTGCTCGGCGTGGCTGGTGGGCGTGTCCGTCTCGTCGACCGAGACCTCCAGCTCGAAGTCGCCCGCGGCCCGCACCGACGCGAGGTGGCGGTACATGGCCGCGACGTGCGCCACCGCGCGGCCGTACTTCACCGCCGCGCGCACCAGCGCCTCCTCATCCAGCGCAAATACCAGGTCCTCGATCTCGAGCCGTTTGCCCACGTACGCGGTGCGCAGATCGTGCGCGGTGGTGGCCAGCGCAGGCCACGGCAGCGCATCGAACTTGGCGCGAAGGGTCCCTTGGTCGTCGCTGTCCGCAGCCCCATCGACGTGGTCGCCGGGGTCGATCGTGTAGAAAGTGAAGCCTGCGGCCGCGCAGCGATCGATGTCGTCCGTCGTCTTCAGGTGATCCGCGTCCGCACCGATCGGGCTGCACCAACCTTCCTGGAAGACGCCCCAGGTGGCATCGTCCAGCACATCATCCGGGCTCCGGCCGGTGCGGACCATCTCCCGGATCGATTGCTGGGCAAAGATCATCCTGATATCGCCGCCCACGGCCCGGGCCGCTTGCACGTGGCCGGGCGTGGCGAGTCCCAAGCGATCGCCGCACCCTGCCGAGGTGTCCAGGCCCAGTGGCCGCGGCTGGAGCCAGGGGAGTGCACGCCGCAGCGCGGCCGCGTTCGCATGCGTCAGGGGACACAGCAACAGGATCTCGGCGCCCCGCTCGCTGGCCTCGCCCTCGAAGGCGCGCAGGGTCGCGTTCGCGGCCGGCGCCAGGATGCCCAGCCGTTTCTCCTGCCCTGTCACGGCCAGGAAGAAGGTGGCTTCGCCTGCCCTCACCACGGAGCTCGGGTAGGTCGGCAGGTTCACGGTGGATAGCTCGCCAGGTGTGATCGTCATTTTGCACATCCCATCATCGGTGACTTGGAGGACCGCAGCTGCATCAGGCGCTTGCGCGCACGACGAGCTCCGGTTGAAGGATGATCTTCTCGTAGCCGGCCTCAGGTTGATTGATTGCGCGGAGCAGCATGCCGATGCCCTCGTCGCCCATGCGGCGCTGATCGCTGCGCATGGTTGTCAGAGGCGGCGTGACCAGCGCCGCCAGCATGATATCGTCGCAGCCGACGACCGCGACGTCTTCGGGCACGCGGCGGCCCATCTCGGCACACGCCTGCAGCGCGCCGACGGCCACCAGGTCGTTATAGCACAGCAGGGCATCGACGTCCGGCCGCGCGGACAGGAGCGCGTGGGCGGCTGCACGTCCGCCGTCCAGGTGGGGAATGCAGGGCCGGACGAGGGTGGGATCGCAGGCAATGCCCGCGGCTTCCAGGGCGCGGCGATGGCCCAACGCGCGGAGAGATCCGCCGTGGGAGGCCACCGGGCCGGCCAGGAAGGCGATCGTGCGGCGCGCGCGGGAGAGCAGGAATTCCACGGCGCACCGTGCCTCCGCCTCATTGTCGACCCTGATGACGCTCAAGGCAGGTTCCGCCAGTTCCCGGTTGACCAGAACAGTGGCCGGCAACTCGCTCAGGCGCCGGCGCAGCTCATCGTCGGGCAGGCGCGAGCTACAGAGCAGCAGCCCATCGACGCGCTGAGCCGCCAGCGTCCCCAGCGCCTCCACTTCCCGGGCCGGGTCTTCGATCGTGTTGAAGAGCAGCAGGCTGTAGCCCGCCTGGCGCGCAGCCTCCTCCGCGCCGCGCGCAATGGCGGAAAAGAACGGATTGGCGATGTCGGGCATGACCAGGCCCAGGGCGAACGTCTTGTGGGTGGCCAGGCCGCGCGCCAGGGCGTTGGGGCGATAGCCGAGTCGTTCGATGACGGCAAGGATGTGGCTGCGCGTCTCCGGACGGATCTCGCCTTTGTTGTTGAGCACGCGCGACACGGTCTGGAGGGAGACTCCCGCCTCACGTGCGACATCCGCGATGGTTACCCGTCTGGCCATTGCCGGGCACTCCTCCTGGTTCAGCGTGATTCCGTTATCGCTCACGGCAGCGTGCACATTGATGACAGGAGGGATTATAAACCGTGCGCGCAGGCACGTCAAACCCTGCATCGGACCATGGATCTTGGCGGGTAAGCTTTTTGCCACCAACCTCTCGCTCTCTTACGCCGCGGGACTCTCCACGGGCTCGGCCTCTGCTTGTGGACACTCAAGCCCTCGTGACCGCCTGACCATCCGCGCTACCGAAGCGCCGTTGGCCGCGACCTACGGAACAACGATTCACCGCGAGGCGGCGAGACGTTTGCCTCTTGACAGATCAACAAATCAGCGCGATGATACCGATAGCGTTAACGGTAACCTTACCGTTAGCGCTATCAGCCCCTCCACCACAGGTGTAAACAAATGCGCGTCACGATGGCCGAAATCGCACAACGGGCAAATGTGTCTCTGGTCACCGTGTCACGGGCGCTAAATCACCGGCCGGATGTCAGCGAGGAAACCCGATCCCGGATTTGGGCATTGGCAGAAGAAATGCACTACGTGCCTAATGTGCTTGCGCGGGCGCTGGTAAGCGGCAGCAGTCACACGCTGGGTCTGATCGTGGCGGACAACACCAATCCCTACTATGGCCGCCTGATCCGGGCGGTCGAGGACACAGCGCGCGGCAATGGTTACGGGGTGATCCTCTGCAATACCGATGAGGACCCGGAATACGAAGTCAGTGCGCACAAGATGCTGCGCGAAAAGCGGGTCGACGGGATTCTGATCACGTCTATCCAGAGTGGAAGCCCTCCTCTGCGATCCCTGGCCCGTGAGGGCACCCCGTTTGTTCTGCTCAACCGGTATGTCGATGACCTGGAGGTGGATTGCGTCGTCAATGACAACGCGAGCGGCGCGTATGAAGCTACGGCGCATCTGTGTCGGTTGGGCCATCGGCGCATCCTTCATCTCACCGGCCCGCACACTATCTCGAGCGTGCGCGAACGGTTGGACGGCTATCGCCAGGCTTTAGCTGAGTATGGTGCGCCGTTCGACCCAAGCTGGGTGCTCCGCTGCAACCTACGGCTGGAGGGCGGCTACGAGGCCGCGTTGGCCGCGCTGGCTGCACCCACCCGGCCGACCGCCATCTTTGCGTACAGCGATCTTCTGGCCGTCGGCGTGCTAAAGGCAGCGCGTGAGCTCGGGCTGCAGACTCCGCAGGATGTGGCCCTCGTGGGATATGACGACATCGAGTTCGCGCCGTTCGTGGATCCGCCTCTGACAACCGCCGCCCAGCAATCGTACGAGATCGGCCGGCGCGGTGCAGAGATCCTTTTGGAGAAGCTCCGCTGGCCCACCGGAGAGCCGTGGAAGACACAGCGGGTGGTCTACAAGCCTCAGTTGGTGATACGGGCTTCTAGCGGTGGACCGGTCGCCTGATTTGGCGTCATCCGGTGTTTACCACCCATCTTCGTGAAAGGGAGTCGAAATGGCAGCCTCAAGTGTGATCAAGATCAATCCCCACGATGTCGAACCGCTGGCGCTGCACCAAAGAGTCAACTACAAGCTCATCGATCCGACTACGGTGGGTTCGGAGCGCCTGACCTTTGGCATGGTTATCGTCGAACCGGGCGGTGACTGTGAGCCGGGGCACGCCCATGACGTGCAGGAGGAGATCTTCTTCTGCCTCAGCGGCAATGGCGTCGTGATCGTCGGGGACGAGCGGGAACAATGCCCGATTGGCCCGATGGACGCCGTATTCTTCCCCCCGCATACCTATCATGGCCTGAAGAATCCCTACAACACGCCTCTCCAGGTGCTCTGGATCATGTCGCCGGCCGGCTGGGTCTTCGATAAGAACCCGGATTGGAAAGAGAAGGCCCTTCGAGGCGAGAGTCTCGACGACTGATCGGCCGGAGGTGAGCCATGGTGGGCGACGCCGAATCGCAGAACGGCGATCAGGTGGCAAGGTTGCAGCGGCAGGCCCAGATCATCCGCCGCGATATCCTGACAATGATCCACGCGGCTCGATCTGGGCATCCTGGTGGTTCACTGTCTGCGGCCGACATCGTGACGGCACTCTACTTTCAGGTGCTGCGCCTCGATCCGGCACATCCGGACTGGCCCGAGCGCGACCGTTTCATCCTGTCAAAGGGCCATGCGTGCCCGGTGTGGTACGCCTGCCTGGCCGAACGCGGTTACTTCCCGGTGGAAGAGTTGCTCACCCTTCGGGCGCTGGGAGGGCGTCTCCAAGGCCATCCGGACATGCGCAAGACCCCCGGGATTGACATGACCACCGGTTCGCTCGGGCAAGGGCTTTCGGCCGGAATCGGCGTGGCCCTCGGGGTGCGCCTGG
>CAZMIS010000366.1:0-4495 GCA_964566325.1 uncultured Anaerolineales bacterium | reverse complement strand
TACACCCCTCGGCCGGCGCGTGCTCGCGTCTCCGAACGTCACGCTGCTGGAGAATTGGGAAGTGGCGGCCGTGGAAGGAGACGAGTACGCACGGCGGATGGTTGTTCGTTCGCCGGGCGGTGAGGAGCGGGTGCTCGAGGTGGACGGGATCTTCGTCGAGTTGGGCCTGTTGCCCCACAGCGAGCTGGTCTCAGGCCTGGCCGACATCGACGAACAGGGCCACGTGCTGGTCAACTGCGGCGCGGAGACGTCGGTGCCCGGGCTCTATGCCGCGGGCGACGTGACCCAACTGCCCGCCGAACAGGTCGTGATCGCGATCGGCGAGGGCGCGAAGGCCGCGCTGGCCGCGTACGAGTATTTGATGCGAACCGCCTAACCTTGTATACTAATGCACAAATCACTCAGTTCAGTCGAAAGGATACCAGATGTCTGCCACGTTGATTGACGGCAAAGCCATTGCTGCCGCTGTACGCCAGGAGGTCGCCGACGAGGTGGCCGCGATCAAGGCCCAGACCGGAAACGTCCCCACGCTGGCCGTGGTGTTGGTGGGTGAGAATCCCGCGTCACAGACCTACGTGTCATCCAAGGGCAAGGCCTGCATCGAAGCCGGGATGGGCTCCATCACCAAGCGCTTGCCGGCCACGGCCACGCAGCAGGAGGTCGAGGAACTGGTGCGGGCGCTGAACGCGGACCCCGACGTGAACGGCATCCTCGTACAACTGCCGCTGCCCAAGGGATTGAACGAGAAGTCAGTCCTGGATCTGATCAGCATCAACAAGGATGTGGACGGGTTCCATCCGATGAACATCGGTGAACTGGTCATGAAGGGCCGCACGCCGCAGTTCATCCCCTGCACCCCGGCCGGCTGCATCGAGCTGTTGATCCGCTCCGGCATCGAGATCTCGGGCAAGGACGCGGTGGTCGTCGGCCGCAGCAACATCGTCGGCGTCCCGGTTGCGGCCCTCCTGCAGAACGCGGATGCGACCGTGACCACCTGCCACAGCCGGACGAAGGATCTGCCGGCCAAGGTGCGTCAGGCGGACATCGTCGTGGCGGCAATCGGCCGGCCGGAATTTGTCAAGGCTGAGTGGCTCAAGCCGGGCTGCGCGGTCATCGACGTCGGCATCAACGCGGTGCCCGATGCGACCAAGAAGAGCGGCCAGCGGCTCGTTGGCGACGTGGCATACGCCGAGTCGTGCGAGGTTGCGGGCTGGATCACCCCCGTTCCGGGCGGCGTAGGCCCGATGACCATCGCCATGCTGCTCAAGAACACCGTGCGCGCGTACAGGCTGCAGCACGATATGGCCTGAGCCAGCGCGGGCAGGCAAGGACAGCGTCGTGCCGGCCGATGCACCGAACGTGGAGCGGCCGGCACGTGACCGATTCTCAGGAAGGGTCTGACACAAAGATGGGTCTACGTAGTTTCATCCAGGATCATCCCACTCCCCTCGTGTGGTCGTGGGAAGCCAGTGCCTTCATGCTGCGGCTGCTGCGACCGGTGTTCGCGAAGCTGGGCATGGAAACGTCGTCGAAGATCGTGAAGATCCCCGAAGAGCTCATCAAGGAAACGCTCTTCAACTGCCAGGACTGCGCCCAGTGCGTGCTGCACTACACCGGCATGACGTGCCCGATGAACTGTCCGAAGCAGCTGCGCAACGGGCCGTGCGGTGGCGTGCGCCTCAATGGCCACTGCGAGGTCAAGCCCGAGATGGACTGCGTCTGGGTGAAGGGCGTCGAGCGTTCGAAGAAGACGCCTTACCAGCACGAAATCCTGCGCCTCAACCCGCCCGTCGATTGGCGGCTGAAGGGCCAGGCATCGTGGGTGACCTATTCCCTGGGCCGCGATAAGATCCCGACCGGCGTGGATGTCGAGGTCCGCTATGCGGACGAGGTTCTGCCGAAGGGGGTCAAATGAACGCGCCCACCATGCCCGTGGCGCCCGAGGCGCCGATCGAGACCGGCCTCCGCGGTGAGACCAGCAACCTGGCCAAGGTCATCAATGCCGGCCACTTCGGAGTTTGCGTCGAGGTGTCGCCGCCGGTCGGCCCGAACGTCGAGGCCATCCAGCGCGAGATCAAGACCCTGAAGGGTTACGGTGATGCCTACAACGTGACCGACAACCAGTCGGCCATGGTGCACGTGTCCAGCCTGGCCGTGAGCATCATGCTCAAGCAGGCCGGGATGGAGCCGGTGATCCAGTTCACCGCACGCGACCGCAACCGCCTGGGCCTGCAGGGCGACCTGCTGGGCGGCGCGGTGTTCGGCATCAACACGGTGCTGTGCCTGTCCGGCGATCATCCCATCTGGGGCGATCATCCGCAGTGCAAGCCGGTCTACGACATCGATTCGCTGAACATCATCCGCATGGTGCGCATGATGCGCAACAACCAGGTGTTCGAGAACGGCAAGAAGATCCCGAAGATCGCGCCGGACTTCTACATCGGTGCGGTGGAGAATCCGTTTGCGCCGCCCTACGAGTTCCGCCCGCTGCGCCTGGCGAAGAAGATCACCGCGGGCGCGCAGTTCTTCCAGACGCAGCTCATCTTCAACGTCGACCGCTTCCGCGAGTTCATGGCGCGCGTCGTCGACCTGGGGCTGGCCGAGCAGTGCGCCATCTTTGCCGGCGTCGGGCCGACTCGGTCGCTGAAGGTCGCCGAGTACATGAAGAACGAAGTGGCCGGCATGGACGTGCCCGACTGGGTGCTGAAGCGGATGGAAGGGCTGTCGAAGGAAGACCAGCAGAAGGCCGGCCTCGACATCTGCCTCGAGATCGCCCGCCAGGTGTCGGAGATCGATGGCGTCAAGGGGCTGCACGTCATGGCCGTCAACTGGCCCGCGGCAGTGCCACAGATCGTCAAGGAACTGGGCCTGTATCCCCGGCCCGTCATCGAGACCGCCGTCGTCGCGGAGCCCGTCGTCTCGTAGTCCGGCTGGCGCTGGCCGGCGGACGTCGAGGTACGTGCGAACAACACAAGAGCCCAGGCTTCCCACGGGGAACCTGGGCTTTGTCTTCTCCAATGAGGTGACATGAGCGAATCGTCTGTCAGGGCCGCGCAACAGTCACGAGGGCAGAGGCATCCTGAGCGGAGCTCCCGCAGGGAGCGCAGCCGAAGGAGGCTCGCTCCTGGCCGCATCCCCGCGCGCCTGGCGGCGTTGGTCTGCCTGGCCCTGGGCGTGCTTGGGCTGTCCGGGTGTGCCACGGCGCCCGCGCCGGCCGCTCAGCCGGCGGATCAGGAGGCATGGGCGAACGTACGCAAAGTGGCTCACCGCGGCGGCGCGGGGCTGGCGCCGGAGAATACGCTGGCCGCGTTCACCAACGGGCTGTCGTTTGGTCCGGACGCCATCGAGCTGGACATTCACCTGAGCCGCGACGGGGAACTGGTGGTGATCCACGACCCCACGCTGGACCGGACGACCGATGGCCGCGGCGCGGTGGCAGACCGTACCGCAGCCGAGCTGGCCCAGCTGGACGCGGCCGCGAAGTTTCGGGGCGCGGCGCCCGCGGAGCGGCAGCCCGTGCCCACCCTGGGCCAGGTGCTCCAGCTGGCGAAGGGGCGCGCAGGCGTGCAGATCGAGGTCAAGCTCGGGGTCGATGGGAGCCGTTATCCCGGCATCGAGGCGAAGCTGGTCGAGACGCTGCGGGACCACGACATGATCGGCGACGTCGTGGTGCTCTCGTTCGATTTTCCCACCCTGCAGGAGGTCAAGCGGATCGAGCCCGCGGTCAAAGCCTGTGCCCTGATCTCAACGGCCTACCTGCAGTCGGCCGGCCGCTCAGATCCCGAGGCGGTGGCCCAGGAGCTGGCCAGCCTGGGGGTCGAGTACGTCGGGGTCAAGGCTTCGTTGCTGAGCGATGGGCTCTTCGCTGCGCTCGCCGGCCGCGGCCTGCAGACCGGCGTCTGGACGGTCAACGACGTGCGCGACATGCGCCAGTTCGCCGCGCGGGGCGTCGCGTTCATCACATCGGACCGGCCCGACCTGCTGAACGAGGCGCTCGGCGCACGCTGACGCGGGACGCTACGCGGCCGCAAGCGCGTCCTGTCCCAGGGCGATCGCGCCCAGGACGCCGGCATAGTTGCCAAGGCCCGGCGGCACGATATACTGGTCGATGTGCTCGGTGATTGCGGGCGACTGGACGTAACCGTTGAGCGCGCGGAGCACGTCCTGGCGCACGAGCGGGATGAGGTGGGGCGTGTTCATGACCCCGCCGCCCAGGATGATGCGCTGGGGCGACAGCGTGCAGATCAGGCTGGCGAGGCCCAGGGCCAGGTAATGGGCCTCCAGCGCCCAGGCCGGATGGTCGGGCGGCAGCGTTTCGGCGCGCTGGCCCCAGCGTTTTCCCATGGCCGGGCCGCACGTCATGCCCTCGAGGCAGTCGCCGTGATACGGGCAGGTGCCGGCGAAGGGATCGGCCGCCCAGTCGTGCGGTATGCGGATGTGGCCCATCTCGGGATGCACGAGGCCGTGCATCAGGCGGCCGCCGACCACCCCACCG
>CAZMIS010000365.1:0-4495 GCA_964566325.1 uncultured Anaerolineales bacterium | reverse complement strand
CGGATTATGCCGCGCCGGAGCGGGATCGCCCGTGAGGAGCGCGCAGGCCAGCGCGGCATGTCGGCATAATCAGAGCGCCTCCAGGAACGCGAGCAGCTTGTCGCCTGGCTGATAGCGGCCGGGCGGCGTCTTGATCGGCCGCGTCCGGGCCATAGCCTTCTCCTTCAGCTGGATGTCGGCGTGGATGTACATCTGCGTGGTCTCGACCGATTCATGGCCAAGCCAGAGCGCGATGACGGTGCGGTCGACGCCGTTCTGAAGGAGCTGCATGGCCGCGCTGTGGCGCAAGACGTGCGGTGTGACCCGCTTCTTCCTGAGCGACGGGCATTTTGCAGAGGCCGTCCGCATATGCCTCCGCACGATCTGTTCGACGGCGTCGCGACTGAGCCGCTGATTGCGGTTGCTGACGAAGACAGGATCGGTTTCCGTCCCGGCGCGCTCCGCAAGCCAACCGCGCAGCACCTTGATGCTGTCCTTCCGGATTGGCGTCGCCCGCTCCTTGCGTCCCTTTCCCATGCATCGAACGTGTGCGCCCGTGCCCAGCACGATATCGCCGCAGGACAGTCCGATCAGCTCCGAGACGCGCAATCCGGTCTGGAGAGCGAGCGCCAGCAGCGCCCGGTCGCGGCGGCCGTGCCAGGTGGAGAGGTCCGGCGCCGCAATGAGGGCGTCGATCTCGGCGCGCGACAGATAGTCGATCACCCGTCTCTCATGCCGCTTCGGCGGCATGGCGAGGATGCGTTGGCAGTGGTGCAGCAGTTGCGGCTCGTTCACGGCGATATACTTGAAGAACGAGCGGATCGCCGACAGCCGTGCATTGCGGCTGCGGGCGCTGTTGCCGCGCGTGCTCTCGATATCGGCGAGGAACAGACCGACCAGCTCGGCGTCGATGTCGGCCATCTGGAGCTCGGTCGGCGGCCGCCGGAGCCGGCTGGCCGCGTATCTGAGCAGCAGCCGGAACGTGTCGCGGTAGCTCGCGACGGTGTTCGGGCTCGCCTTCAGCTGCGTGGCCAGGCGCTCGGTGAAGAAGCGCTGCAGGTAGGCGGGAAGCGGATGGGTCTTCATCGGGCGCCGCCTTTCCCCGCAGCGTCCTTTGCGAGCGAGCGGAACGCTCGCTTGGAGGCGAGCTGCAGCAGCTCGGGAACCGCTTCGATGTACCAGTAGGTATGGTCGGGCTTCAGATGACCGAGATAGGTGCTGAGCCGTAGCATCTCCCGATCGGGATCGAGGCCCTTGCGGTACCAGTCCATCATGGTGTTCACAGCGAAGGTGTGGCGAAGGTCGTGGATGCGAGGACCGCGCCCGTGCTTGCAGAACCGCTGCCTCTCGCGGAGCCCCATGCCCTGGGAGACGACCGCGAAGTTGTAGCGCGCGCTGCAATCGGTCATTCGATGGCCCTCGTCGTTGCGGAAGAACGCGCCCGTCTTCGACCCGAGAAGCCGCATGCGCTCGACGCGATAGGCCGTCAGCCGCTGCACGGTGCTCGGTGCGATCGGTACAAGGCGGATCTTGCGGTTCTTGCCGCGCTTCACTGTGATGACGCCGGCGTCGAGATCGATGTCGTCATCGTCGAGCTGTAAGCCCTCGTTGATGCGCAACCCTGTGACGGCGATGAGCCCGAACAAGGTTGAGCAGGTCCAACCCCGCAGACCGTAACGTGATCGCAGCCTTGCGGCGCGGGAGACGAGCGTAGCGACCTCCTCGCCCGAGTAGATGTAGGGCCGAGGCCGCCGCCACTTGGCCGGGATGAGCCCGGCTGGCGGTATCTCGGTGCGCTCGTCGTATCCCTGAGCCAGCTGGCGAAGGCCCGAACCATGCCGAGCCGGTGCGACCACGTGTCGTTGTTCGCATGGCCATAGGCAGCCTTCCAGCGCAGGAACAGATCGACCGTGACGTGATCCGCTCCCGCGCGGTCGGCAAAGGTGGCGAAGACGCGCAGGACGCGCCCATCGACGCTCAGGTCGAAGCCGAGGCTGCGACGGACAGCCAGGTAGTCGGCAAGACGTTGCGACAGGGTGGTCATGCGCGCCCTCCCTCGACCGGCCAGGCGCGTGCGATCGAGCGCAACCCGTCGATATCGTGCCGGGCGTAGATCGCCGTCGCTCTGCGCGAGCGATGCCGCAACACGTCGCCGATCTCGTCGAGCGAGGCACCTTTGCGCAGCATGTCGGTCGCAAGACTGTGCCGCAGCAGATGAGCACCGATATACTTCTGTGGCGGTCGGAGCCCGTTCTCCCTGAACGCAGCGCGCAGCGTCGTGTTCAGGATCTGGGCGTTGACGAACGGCCGATAGGGCGGCTTGTTGGCGACGAACAGCGCGCGCGACGATCCGCGGCGACCATTGCGGATGTAGTCGACGATAGCTTTTCCAGCATCCTCGGGCAGCGGCATGCGGTCGTGCCGTTTGCCCTTGCCCCGGATCAGGATCGTGCCGGCGCGCCAGTCGATGTCGTCGAGCTGGATCGCGATCACCTCGGGCCCGCGCAGGCCGAGGCGGGCCAGGATCATCAGCATTGCGTAGTTGCGCCGGCCGACCGCGTCCGAACCCCAGACCGCATCCACCAGCCGCTCGATCTCCTCCGGCGGCAACGCGCGTGACAGGTGCGAGGCGCGTCCCATCGCAACACGCGGCAGGCTGCTCGCCAGGTCACGCTTCGTCTTCCCGCTCCAGAACAGGAAGCGGAACAGGCTGCGCAGATGGGTCGGCGGCGTCCTGTCGCGGTACGGGCTCTTCCGGCTCATGACCTCGCGCAGGAATCTCACGATGTCGTCGGGCGTGATGTCGTTGAGATTGCCGAGCTTCTCCCCGAAGCGGAACGTCATGAAGCGATCGAGGAACCGCATGCAGTGGTAGATCGTCGCCTCGGTCAGCCCTCGCTGCTCGCGAAGATAGGCCTCGTACTCCACCGCCAAGCGCTCGATCGCCGTCAGCGCCTTCTTCGGCGGCTTCGGCCGCTCGGCCACGCCGGCCGCGACAAGAGCGTCGATGAAGCGCTCAAGACAGTATCTCTTCTGGCTATACTTACTCGGGTGCATCGCTTTGAGCGCCGCGGCGTGCGCCTTCGACAGTGTCCGGCCGACAAGCTCGCCTTCGCGGAGTCTTTGGCGGGCGACTTCCCGGCAGAGCAGCCGGGCCGCCGCGTCATAGGTTCGCATTGTCGCGGGCGCATAGCCTTGCCCGGCGAGGGTCTGCAGGAACTCGTTGCAGCAAGGCTTCAGCCAGTCCGGCGCGATCTCGGCTGCTGTGAGGTCTTTGATTGTCCAGGGCATGATGCCTCCTTCCGTTTGCTGGAAGGAACAAAGGCCTATGGTCAGGACCGAACCGGCGAGGCGGGACCGCGCGATTCCTGTGCAGGACTCTTTTTCAACCTCCGCGAACGACAGAGCCGCCTAGGTGAAGGTCACACTGCTTGAGGATGTCGAATGGCGCCGGGATGCAGAAGCGAGCATCAGAAGGCCGCTCACACCGGATCACTGATCGGGGCTGCGCTTCCCCGCCCTGCTGCTCACCCCCCGATATCTGCCCCAGACTAACTCAAGCAAGTAGGTAAGCGCCGCCAACGCCAGCGTTGCGGCGACGATGGGCGACACGCTGGATGGAACGAAGTCCAGAATGCCTGCGCCAGACACTGCAGCGAGACCCGCACCGGCAAGCAGTATCGGGCCGGAGACATAGCAATGCACGCGCCCGCATCGGCGGGCGTTGACAAGGCACGCCCCACCCATCCAGGCCAAGGCCAGCGACCATGCGCCGGCCGCCCAAGCCGTCGACGGCGCCAACATGCTGGCCGCGAGGCCGGCGAGCACTGGCGCACCCCAGACCGCGAGGAAGCTGCCAGCTCGGGCCGACAGGTCGCGCTGCGTGCGGTCGTCGTTGGGCGCACATTGCGGGGCCATGGCGTCACCCAGCACAGCAGGACAACTTGGCGACGTCGCGCTCGAACCCCTGCGCGGCGAGCTTCAGGCCCTCGACCGTGGTGAGATAAGGGAAGATCGTCTCGCCCAGCTCACGCGCACTCATGCCGTGCTTGAGCGCCAGCGCCAGCGTCTGGATGCCGTCAGCGCCTTCGGGCGCGACGATCTGGCCGCCCAGCAGGTGATCCGTGCGTGCATCGGCGACAAGCTTGATGAGGCCGCGGGTGTCGCGAGCGGCCAATGCGCGCGGCACCTGGTCAAGGGACACGATGGACGTCTTCACCTCATGTCCGGCGGCCGCGGCCTGGGCTTCGGTCAAGCCGACGCCGGCGACCTGCGGATCGGTGAACACGACCCAGGGCATGGCGGAGTTGTCGTAAGCGAGTGCGTCGCCGCCGAGCGCATTGCGTGCGGCGATTTTGGCGCCGTAGGCGGCCATATAGACGAACTGGTCACGGTTGGTCACGTCGCCCGCGGCATAAATGCCCGGCTTGCTCGTGCGCATGTGCGCATCCACGACGATGGCGCCGCGCCCATCCTGGACGATGCTCGCTTCGGCGAGGCCGAGCCCTTCGACATT
>CAZMIS010000364.1:0-4530 GCA_964566325.1 uncultured Anaerolineales bacterium | reverse complement strand
GTCTCGGTCGTCAACATCGATAACGGCTTCGGCGCGGCGGTCGTCGCACATCGCATCCTGGACCTGGCCCGGGGGAAGAAGACCTCATGAAGACCCTCTACTTCGACTGCGTCGCGGGTGCGAGCGGCGACATGATCCTCGGCGCGTTGCTCGATGCCGGCCTGGACGAGCGTGCGTTGCGCTGCCGGCTGGCCGGGCTCAGGCTGCCGGGATTCGACCTGGAGGTCGCCCGCGTGCAGAAGATGGGCATCGGCGCGACGCACGTCGAGGTCGTCGTGGACGACGACGCCCCCGAGCGCCACCTGGGAGACCTCGTCGCGGTCGTCGAGGCCGCGGACCTGCCGCCGGCGGTCATCGAGCGGTCGGTCGCGATCCTGCGGCGCATCGGTGCGGCGGAGGCCCGCATCCATGCGGCTCCCGAGGTGGACCACGTCCACCTGCATGAACTGGGCGGCCTCGACACGCTGGTCGACGTCGTCGGCGCGGTGAGCGGGCTCGATCTGCTCGGCATCGAGCGGGCAGTGTGCTCGCCCATCCCTCTCGGCCGCGGCTTCACCAACAGCGCGCACGGCCGCATCCCCCTGCCTGCGCCCGCGACCGTGGCACTGCTGGGGGGCGCGGCCATCACGAGCAGCCAGGTGGAGGGCGAGACGGTCACGCCGACCGGCGCGGCGCTGCTGACGTCGCTCTCATCCGCGTTCGGCCCGATTCCTGCGATGACTTTGCGTACGATCGGCTACGGCGCGGGCCGCAAGGAGTGGGCGATCCCGAACGTCCTGCGCGTGCTGATCGGCGACGCGGACGCGGCCCGGGATGAGTTGCACGCCGAGACCCTGGCCGTGCTGGAGACGAACATCGACGACCTGAACCCGGAGACGTACGAGCACGTGATGGCGCGGCTGTTCGCCGGGGGTGCGCTCGATGTTACGTTGGCCCCGGTTCAGATGAAGAAGAACCGTCCCGCGACGCTGATCACGGTGCTGTGCCAGCCTGTCGCCGCGCAGGCCCTGTCGGAGATCCTCTTCCTGGAGACCAGCACGCTGGGCGTGCGGCGCCACGATGTGCAGCGCCGCTGCCTTCCGCGCGAGTCGCGCACGGTCGAAACGCCTTATGGCCCCATCCGGCTGAAGGTCGCGCGGTGGGGCGACCACGCCAAGGCTGCGCCCGAGTACGAGGACTGCCGCCGCGCGGCCGAGGCGCACCGCGTCCCCCTGCGCGAGGTCTACGCCGCCGCCCTGCGCGCGGCGTGAAGGCCGCGCGCGCTTGCGCGTCCGCACACAAACGGCTACAATAGCCCATGTCGCGCCGGAACGGTCCGGCGACGACGTGGGCGACGCACCTGTCGATGATGAAAAGGAGCAGACTGCCATGGCTTTTGAGCTACCCCCTCTGCCGTATGCGGATGACGCACTGGAACCCTACTACTCCGCCCGGACGTTCAGTTTTCACCACGGGAAGCACCACAAGGCGTACGTCGATAACCTCAACAAGCTGCTGCTCGGCAGCGCTTTCGAGCACGCGTCCCTGGAGGAGATCATCCTGGCGACGGCCGGCGATGCGTCCAAGGCCGGCTTCTTCAACAATGCGGCCCAGGTGTGGAATCACACCTTCTTCTGGAACTGCATGAAGCCGATGGGCGGCGGCAAGCCGCCCATCGAGCTCGCCCGGCGCATCGAGGCGGACTTCGGCGGCTACGCTCAGTTCGCGGAGCAGTTCAAGGCGACGGCCGTCGGCCGGTTCGGCAGTGGCTGGGGCTGGCTTGTGCTCGACGGCGGCACGCTCAAGCTCATGAGCACGCCTAACGCGGAAACGCCGATGACCTCGGGCAAGGTGGCGCTGCTGACCGTGGACGTCTGGGAGCACGCCTACTACCTGGACTACCAGAACCGGCGGCCGGACTTCGTGCAGACCTTCCTCGACCACCTGGTCAACTGGGAGTTCGTCGCGCACAACCTGGGTTGAGTCGATCCCTGAACGCCGCCTGATGCGGAACTTCACACCAGGCCCGACCCTCGGGCCTGGTGTATTGTTAAGAACTACAATTCTTGTGGTATCATAACCCGGCAGGCAAAGCAGGGACGTCGCTGGCCTCGCTTCCGACATCCCTATCTGAAGGCCGATGGCGCATGCAGGATCCTCTTCGCGCATATGAATCGAGCAGCGGGCTCCAGCGCATCCTGGTCGTCGATGACGATCCGGCGATCCAGCGGCTGCTCAAGGACAAGCTCGAGGGCGCAGGCTACGAGGTCTGGACCGCGTCATCGGGCCAGGCCGCCCTGGACGTGATCGACCGCCGGGGCCTGCCTCATCTCGCGGTCGTCGACATCAACATGCCGGGGATGAATGGCCTGGGCTTCTGCCAGGCGGTCCAGCAGTTCAGCGATCTGCCCGTGATCATGCTCAGTGCGATCGACGAAGAAGAGACGATCGTCGGCAGCATCAGCCGGTATGCCGAGGACTACATCACCAAGCCGTTCAGCCCGCGCGAGCTGGTCGCGCGTGTGCAGCGCGTCCTGCGCCGCATCGGCGATTACTCCTACACCTGGGACGTCGTCACGCGCGTCGATCCTCATCTGTCGATCGACTTTCCCCACCAACGTGCGATCATCGACGACCAACTCGTCCAACTTACGCCGACCGAGACCAAGCTGCTCTATCTGTTGATGCGCAATGCCGGCCGCACGGTTTCAACCGGGTTCCTCCTGCAACGCCTGTGGCCGATGGAGGAGGTCTTCGAGGATGCACTGCGCGTGCACATCCATCGCCTGCGCCAGAAGATCGAGCCATCGCCGGCGCAGCCCCGCTATATCCTGACCGAGAGAGGCATCGGCTATAGTTTTCCCGCGGGTTCGTGATTCCCGCGTCATCCATTATTATTCTCGCAACTCATCGTAGAGGAGACCAACATGGCACAGCAACCAGCGCAACCGCCGCTCCAGGAGGAGTCGGTCGATCGTATTCGGGACATCATCTTCGGGCCCAAGATGCGCGACTACGAGCAGCGCTTCGAAGCCCTGGTTCGCGATCTCAATCGCCTGCAGGGCGAGGTGGACCGGCTGAACGAGCTGATCGCGACCAAGGACGCGGCCCAGGGTAAGCAACTCCAGGCCGCACGCCAGGAGACGCGCCAGGCGAACGAGAGCCTGCAGGCCGCACTCAAGGCAGAGGCCGCACAACTTGGCAGCGCGCTCGAAGATCAGGACCGCGGCCATAAGGATGCGTTGCAGGCGATGCGCCAGGAGCTGAGGGCCGCGGATGCCGACCTGCGAGACGAGCTGCGCGCGGTGGTGCAGCGGCTCACGGAGGACAAGACGGATCGCAGCACGCTCGGCGAGTTGTTCATCGAGCTGGGCAGCCATATCAAGGGCGGCGGCAGCCTGAGCGACCTCCTGCAGGGATTGGACCTGCCGAGCTGAGGCACGTGGACCACACCGATCAGGAGGGACCGGCCCCAGGCCGGATGGACGACGCGCTGCTGGACGATCTGCGCACGATTCTGGCCGCGCCGGATCGCGAGCGCTCCGACGCGCTTGAAGCGCGCATTCGGGAGCTCGAGCACCGGACCGGCGACGACGAGGCATTGGTGGCCGCGGTCAGCCCGATCCTGGGCGACGCCATCCGGCGCCAGGTGCGCGAAGATCGCGAGGAGATGGTCGAGTCGATCTATCCGCTCATCGGCTCGCTGATCGCGCGCGCGGTCGCAGAGTCGATCCGCGACCTGGCCCGCACGATCGACCAGCGGATGCGGACATCGGTCAGCCCGGCCTATTACCTCCGGCGGCTGCGCGCACGTGCGGCCGGCGTTTCCGGGGCTGAGCTGGCGCTGCGCGATGTGTTGCCCTTCAACGTGACCGAGCTATTCCTCGTGCACCGCGACAGCGGCCTCCTGTTGTTGCACCTGGATGAACGGACCGCAGGCGCGGATGGCGCTGGAGCCGAGGACTCGGACCTGGTCAGCGGCATGTTGACCGCGATCCGCGACTTCGCGGCGCAGGCGTTCGGTCGCGGCGAGCAGGGCCAGCTCGACGAGATCCAATACGGCAACCGGCGCATTCTGATCGAGGCCGCACAGCATGTTTACCTGGCCGTCGTGGTCGACGGGGTCGAGCCGGTCGGCTTCCGCGAGAAGCTGCGCGGGCGCGTTCTGGAAGTCGAGCACGCGTACATGGACGTACTCAAGCAGTACGATGGGGACGCGTCCCACTTCGCTGCCGCACGACCCGGCCTCGAGGCGTTGATGGTCGAGGATAATGGTGCGCAGGCATCGGAGGACTTCTCCGGCAGCCAGAAGCGGATCGTCATCGCCCTCGCAGTGCTCCTGGCCCTGTGCTTGCTCAGCGCCTGCGCGGGGAGCGTCGTGCTCGCCCGACGCGCGCTCAGCCGGCCCGCGTACATGGTGGTCGTGACGGCCACGCCGGGACCCACCGCAACTGCAACCGCCACGACTGCGCCGACCGCAACGACGGTCCCAACGGCAACGGCGACCGAGACGCCTGCGCCGACCGGGACGCCCGTTCCGACGGAGACACC
>CAZMIS010000363.1:0-4533 GCA_964566325.1 uncultured Anaerolineales bacterium | reverse complement strand
CGGGCTCGTTCCAGATGATCCAGTGGTTGATGCGGCCGCGGTAGTGTTGGGCCATGCGCCGCGCGAACGCCGCCCACGCGTCCATCCGGGGCACGCCGCGTGCACCGTCCGCCGGGTTCACCGCGGCCCAGGCGGGCGTGCCGATGAGGATCGCGACGACCTCGCGGCCCGCGTCCAGCTCCGCTGCAACGAACGGGTCGGGCACGTTCGCCGGCTTCCAATCCGCGGGGCCGCCGGGCTGGATGACGTCCCAGCGCAGGATGATGCGGCTGTAACCCACGCCCGCGTCCGCCGCGGCCTCCGCGTTGACGAATGCCTCCACCGCGCCGAACCGCACGTCGGGCGGAAGCACCTCGGCAGAGACGGGAGCGACGGCGCCGCAAAGGACGCAGAGCGCACAGAGGATGGCGAGCACCCGCGGTGCGCGCAACGCTGCTCCGGGGGGCCTCCGGCGGGGAAGGCATCGGGTGGGCGGCGGGACGTGGCCGTCGATCGCCCTCAAAACCCGAACCTCTTGAATGCCTCGGCCGCGGCATAGCCGGGCTTCTCGCCCGCCTCGTGCGCGCGCTGGCGCACCCGCTCGGCCAGTTTATCGGGCTCCGCGCCGACCTGGCTGACGTGGCGCATCAGCGCCGCGATGCGCTGGTCGATGCAGCCGCTGATGTCCTCCCAATGATCCGGGTTGTCGGTCCAGAAGAGGTAGAGCTCCCGCACGCGCCACGGCTCGACGCCATCCACGAGCTGTTCGGGGAAGATGTACCATTCACGTGCGGACCACACCGCGTCGACCGCGGCCTGGCCCGCGGCCCGGTGGTCCGGGTGCAGCTGGTAGGGGCGCCACGGATCGATGGTCAGGACGACGTCGGGCCGTTGGCGCCGCACCAGGTCGGCCAACTCGCGGCGCAGGTCCATCGTGTTCTCCAGCAGGCCGTCGGGCCGGCGTAGAAAGATGATCTCCTGCACGCCGACGTCGGCCGCGGCCGCACGCTGCTCGATCTCGCGGCGGGCTGCAAGCCTGCCCGGCCGCAGATCGGGGTCGTGGCTGCCCTTGTCGCCGCTGGTGAGAAGGACATAGGTGATGTGGCGCCCTGCCTGCGCCCACTTGAGGATCGTGCCCGCACATCCGAACTCGGGGTCGTCGGGGTGCGCTGCGATCACCATGACGCGCTGCAGATCTGAGGTTGGTTCGGTCACGCTGGCGTGCCTCCTGGCGAGTGCGATGGCTTGTCGAGCCGCCCGCGGAGACGTAGCATGCTACGTCTCGACGGTGTCCCTACAGGTCGTGACGCGAGGATAACACCCGCCGCGGCGTGTTGTCAACGCGGCCGGCCCACCGCCAGGAATTCCAAATGTATCGAAGCGTCCTGAGCGGAGCAGCGGCATTTTCGCTGCGGAGTCGAAGGATGCGGCTTGGTTGGCCTGCTTCGGCGCCCTTCGACTGCGTTCCGGCCCCCAACACGGCCGTAACTCCGCTCAGGGTGCCTTCGCTCAAGTGCACATTGGGAATTGCTGCCACTCGCCGCACCGGCTTGTGCGCCGGTGGTATAATGCGCGCATGGACGTTCCAACGCTGCGCAAGGCGCTTCACCTGCTCGCTCACCCCCTGACGCTCGGGGCGATCGGCCTGCTGCTCGTCAACGATCACGTGCTGCGCCGCGCCTGGCCCTCCGCGCTGACCGGCAAGCTGGGCGACTTTGCGTGGCTGTTCTTCATCCCGCTGGCCGCAGCCGCAGCCGTCGCGCTCGTGCTGCCCGGGCGGGGCCACACGCGCGCGGCCGGTGCGCTCGCATACGCGATCGTCGGGATTGTCTTTACCCTGGCGAAGACCGTGCCCTGGGCGCACGCCGCGGTCGTGGCCGCGGCTGAGGCGCTGTTCGGCTTCGAGGTCGGCTGGCGCCGCGACCCGACCGACCTCATCGCGCTGGCCGGCCTCCTCGCCAGCGCAGTCCTTTGGGTGCGCACGCCTGAGCCTCGTGCTGGACGGCCTCGCCTGTCAGCGCCGGGATGGGCCGGCCTGGTCATGGCCGTGCTCCTGACCGTGGCCAACTCCCCTGCGCCGGACCCCGGCGTTTACTGCCTGGAGGCGCTGGAAGGCGAAGTGCACGCGCACGCCGCCTACAGCAGTTGGCTCAGCACTGACGGCGGGCTGACGTGGCAGGATGCGCCCGGCGCACTGAGGGACGCGTGCCCGCCTGCATGGGGCAGCCCGGTTGCTGAGCCGGGCATCGTCACCGATCCGCGCGACGCGGCCCGGCAGTATCGCTTCGCACCCGGCCAGGAGATCGAGCTGACGGAGGACGCCGGGGCCACCTGGCGCATCGTCCGCCCCGCTGAGGTGACCAGCGAGGCCGTCCTGGCAGCCACGCGACGACAGGTGTCATCCTGGGCGGAGGTGCGCCCCACCCCCATGCACGCGGCCATCGACCGCGGAACGGGCAATGCCATCTTCGCGATGGGACATGCGGGGGTGCTCGTGCACGGGGCGGACGGCGCGTGGCGCGAGGTGGCGGTGGGCGGCTACCGGCCCATCGCGGTGGCCGGCGCGTTCGACCTCCTGCGCCTGCTCGTGGGAGAGATGTTGCTGGCCCTGGGCTTCGCGCTCGGTGGGTTCGTTACGCTTGCCACGCGGGCTTTCGACAGGCGGAAGGCGATCTGGATCGCTGCGCTGGTCGTGGCCTGGGCCATCTTCGTCCTCGTCGCGTTCGCGTTTCCGCCCGCGCTGGCCAAGGGGTACGGCCAGAGCCTGTCCTATCTGGGTCTCGCCGCGCTCGGTGTGGTGCTGGTCATCATGGTCGCGATCGCGATCGCCGTCCTGCTCCGGGAGGACCGGCCGGCGCTCGGGCGCGCGCTGCTCGTCTGCCTCCTTGCGGGCCTGCTGTTCCTGCTGCCCTACGCGCTCTGGGCCACGGATGCGCTTCCGCGCTACCTCCTCGCCTCCATTTTCGGCGCGCTGCTCGGCGCGGCGACGCTGCTCGCGGGGAGTCGCTGGATCGGGGTCTCGCAGCGCAGTTAGGCGTTCGGCGGCTCGCTGCGTGCCGGTTGTCACATAAGGCGAATCGCGGTAGAATGGCACTGCTTTCCCCGAAACGCTGCGTGAGGAGACGCCATGCGATTGCCCTTCGTGCCCCGACCATCGACGCGCGCCTTCATGCGTGAGGCGCGGCGCACGCCCGGCTACTCCCTGTTTGACTGGGTGCACGGGTACGTCTACGGCCGGTGGCCGCATCTCTACATCGCCATCGGCATCGGCGAGCACCCGATTGCCCGGCGGGCCGGCCCGGTTATCGCCCGGCTGAACCGGCTTGCTCGCCGTGGCCGCGCACACAAAGCCGGCCGGGCGCCCGACCAACGGGCGCCCGTTGGTCGGGGCATGGCGGATACGTATCATGGCAAGGTGGTCACGCTGGAGGCCGCGACGCAGCTCATCCGGGTGGAACAGGACGTGAACCTGGGCGACCTGGAGCAGATCATCCCCTACAGCACGGCCCGCGACATCGTCCTGCACAACCCTGACCACATCGTCGCCATCGATTGCCCCTGCCGTTCCGCGCGGGCCAACCCGTGCCTGCCGCTCGACGTCTGCCTGATCGTCGGCGAGCCGTTTGCCAGCTTCATCGCGGAACACCAGCCCGCGCGCTCGCGGTGGATCACGCGCGACGAGGCGGAGGAGATTCTCCGGCAGGAGCACGACCGCGGCCACGTTCACCACGCGTTCTGCAAGGACGCCATGCTCGGCCGCTTCTACGCCATCTGCAACTGCTGCGAGTGCTGCTGTGGCGCGATGGGCGCGCACCGCAACGGCGTGCCGATGTTGGCCGCGTCGGGCTACGTCAGCGCGGTGGACGATGAACTGTGCGCAGGTTGCGGCGAGTGCATCGACGTGTGCCAGTTCGCCGCGCTGAGCCTGGTCGACGGGGTGTCGCACGTGGACTGGGACGCGTGCATGGGCTGCGGCGTCTGCGCGGACCACTGCGCCACCGGCGCGCTCAGCCTGGTGCGCGACGAGCGCAAGGGCATCCCGCTCGAGATGCGCGCGCTGCTGGAGTCCGCCCAGTAATGCCCCCGCAACTCCCGCCCCTTCTACACACTTCCGAGGTTGGCTCGTTCGCACACCGCACCCTGAAGGTGCGCGTGCCGGCCATCCTGCGCGACACGATCGCCGCGAACGACTTCCCGGCCGCGGTCCTGGGCAGGCTTAACGCCCTGCATGACGAGATCACCGGCGGGGCGGTCCAGCCGCTCGTCGAGGACGCGCCGGACGTGGCCGAGTGGAACCAGTGGTCCGCGCCCAATATTGGCCGCTCCTGGCTGGACGTACCATGGTACTGGGCAGAGGCGTATTTCTACCGGCGCATCCTGGAGGCCACGGGCTACTTTCAGCCCGGCCCGCTGCGCGGGTTCGATCCCTTCGCGTCCATCAAGCGGCGCGAGTGGGCGCCCGACGTTGCGCCCGCCGCGGTCGAGCGGCTGCTGTCCGGGGTGTCTGGCGACCTCCGCACACGTTTCGAGCAGATGCTTCATGCCAGCCTGTGG
>CAZMIS010000362.1:0-4533 GCA_964566325.1 uncultured Anaerolineales bacterium | reverse complement strand
TCTGGGGCACCGGCGGCAAGTCGACGGCCTTCAGGAAGGACCGCATGCCGATACGGTTGATCAGCTCACCGAGACGCTCGCGCATCTTGCCGTTCTCATCCCACCATTCCCAGATCTTGTCCAGCAATTCCTTGATCTCCGTGTAAGGAGGCTCGATCTTCATGAACGGCACGATGACCCATGACAGCAGGGCGCCATGCACGATGGGCGCCTTGCCGCCGACCAGGATCGTGGCGCCTTTCTCCTTGCCCACCCGCAGCGCCTTCGGCAGCAGGTTGATGCAGTGCATGCAGCGGTTGCACTCGTCGTCATCGATGGCCAGGGTCTTGGCTTGCGGATCCCACTTCATGCAGCGCGTGGGGCACAGCGCCACCACTTCCTGCGCGATGTCGAAGCCATTATTGGCGTACGCAGCGACCTCCACCGGATCGATCCGGATCTGATCGCGCCAGGTGCCCACGATCGCAATGTCAGACCGGGGTACGGCCGCCACGCAGTCGTTCGGGCAGCCGGAGATCTTCACCTTCGACTTGTATGGGAACATCGGCCGGTGCAGCTGGTCCTGATACGTCATTGTGATGTCGTACAGCAACTCGAGCGTGTCGATACACGCATATTCACAGCGGCCCGGCCCAACGCAGCAGCTCGGCGTCCGCATGTCGGAGCCCGAGCCGCCCAGGTCGAAGCCGATCTCAGCCAGGTCATCGAAGCAGGGTTGCAGCCCCGCGGTTGGCACACCCAGCAGAATGATGTCGCCGGTGGCGCCGTGCATGTTGGTAAGGCCGCTGCCATGCTTGTCCCAGACATCGCATAGCTCGCGCAGCTTCTTGGTGTTGTAGAACCAACCCGACGGCATGTTCACGCGCATCGTGTGGAACTCCGCCACCTCAGGGAACTCCTCCGGGAGATCGGAGTAGCGCCCGATCACGCCGCCGCCGTAGCCGCGCACGCCGACGATGCCGCCATGCTTCCAGTGCCCGACGTTGTCCTCGTAGGACCGCTCGAGCTGGCGCAGCAGGTCTTTGGCCGAAGCGGCGCCCACTGGCCCGCCCGCCGGCCCGCCCTCGGCTGCCCGCTTCATTTCGGTGACGAAGCTGGGCCAGGGCCCCTCCTCAAGCTGATCGAGCAACGGAGTCTCAGAGGGCTTTTTGCCCTTGAGCGCATCTGCGACGTCCTGCAAGGCGCCCTTGACCTGCTCGACAAATGGGGTCTCAGATGGTGGCAGTTTCGGCTCTTCTGCCATGAATGTGCCTCCTAAGAATGGACTTCAGAAGTGTGCGGGTGTAGGTCGGGATCCTTGTGAGTGCGTTGTCATCTGCTTTGGGATCCGTCCCACACCCGCACACCTCTAGGCCTTACAGGCTGGCGGGGAACAGCCAGCCAAAGATAAGCCAGGACACGCCCAACGCCAAGAGGGTGTTGAAGAGGGTCACGATGAGGTACACGATGACCGGCTTCCAACCCATCTTCTTGAACTGGGCAACAGAAAGCTCAAGGCCCATGCAGACGAAGGCGAGGCAGAACGCCCAGTCCTTCATCCCTGCGATGGCCGAGCCGGGATCCTTCGCGATCAAACCGAAGGTGAAGAGCAGCGAAGCCACGATGAAGCCCAGGACGAACTTCGGGAAGCGCTGCCAGATGAGGCTGGCGCTCGGGCGCTCCTTCTTGCCCTCAACCACCACGCTGAAGTACAGCGCCAGGAGGAAGGCCACCACGCCGATGAGCGCGTTCTGCGTCTGCTTCACGATGCTGGCGATCTTCTGCGCCGTCTCGCCATAGATGGTCCCTGCGCCGACCACGGCTGCCGTGGTGTCGACGTTGCCGCCGAACCAGGCCCCCGCGATAGGCTCGGGCATGTTCAACGCGCCTGCGATGAGCGGCGCAATCACCATCAGCGGCAGTGCGGTCACGATGACCAGTGCCGTGATGTAGGTGATCTCCTCTTTCTTGGCCAACACGGAGCCTGCGGCGGCGATGGCAGCGGAAACGCCGCAGATGGAAACGGCCGTGGACATGACCGCGCGCAGCGAGTCGGACAGGCCGAACTTGCCGCCCAGCCACCATGAGAAGAAGAACACCGCGGCGACCATGATGATGCCCTGGAGGATCGCGCCACCAGCGGCCGTGATGATCACCTTGAAGCTGATGCCAGCGCCCAACAGCACGAGGCCGATCTTGAGGAACAGCTCGGTGCGGAAGCCGGGCTTGACGAAGTCATAGACGTTGGCCGTCTTGAGAACCCAGTTCGCAATCAGGCCAAGGATAGCGGCCCAGAGGGGATACTCCAGCGCACGGCCCGGGATGCCCAAAGGCAATTTGAGGCCATAGACCTGGATCTTGAGCCAGCGTGCCACGAAGGCCAACAAAACCACGATGGCAAGACCGATGAGAAAGCCGGTGAGGTTGTTCGGTTGAGACTTAGTGTTTGCTTTGGCAGTAGTCATCTTGGCGCCTCCTAGAACTTCACCCATGCGGGCGCAATAGCACCCACCATGGCCAGAAGCATCAATGCGAAGGCGAGAATCACCGCCAGCCAGTCCTCGTTGATTTTCATGCTACCCCCTTGTAGGTGTTGGCCGTCGTCACTCTCTACGGCCAGATGCATGCGTTCACGAAGCGAGATGTGGACATGAGATAACGAATGCTGGTGTCCTCCTTTCCACCCGACGGCAGGCCGGGCGTCCACAGACTGGAATGCAGCCCCGGCGAGAGAGGTCCGAAGAGAAGCCGAGGCGCGCGGTTGGCGCGGACAAGACTACTTCCGCGGCCAAGTGAAATCCTGCACAGATTATCCCACTTCGCTCACAAATGGAATAGGCCTTTGTCTTATCTTAATCTAAGGAAAACCTTATGCGGGCGATGGGAGGGTGTGTGAGAGAATGGACGGACAGCTGGGAGGACAATGACGAAGAAACTGCTGCGGGCGCGCCTGGGCGCCTACGACCTGGCTGCGATCACCGCGCTGGCAGACCAGCGCGGCCGCGTGCTGAGCCATCTCGTGGCGCTGACCTACGATGAGGATCTGCTCATCGTCTGGCGGGCCATCGAGGCATTCGGCCTTGCAGCGGCCGCAGTGGCTGAGCGTGACCCTGAGTTCGTACGCGGACATCTGCGCCGGCTCCTCTGGCTGCTCAGCGACGAATCGGGAGGCATCGGGTGGCGCGCGCCGGAGTTGATCGGTGAGGTGCTGCACCACCGTCCCGACACGTTCGCCGATTTCGCGCCGCCCTTGATCTCCGTGCTCGACCTGGAGGCCGAGGACGCTCCGCGCTTCCGCCCAGGCGCGCTGTGGGGCATCGGCCGCGTGGCAGAACGAGCGCCCCAGCTGACTCGTCCCGCCGTGCCGCTGGTGGCGCCGTGCCTGGACGATCGCGATTCGCAGGTGCGCGGCCTGGCAGTCGTGTTACTGGGCCGGCTGGGTCACGGGGCGATGCTTGCCCAGCGGCCGCGACTTCTGGCCGATGAAGGCAATGTCATGCTGTACCGCGACGGCGGGCTGACCATCGCGACCGTCGAAGAGCTGGCAAGGCAGGCTGTGAACGCGACCTGATGACGCGTCCGCGCCCTCAGCCCGACTGCTTGCGGACCTCCCGATAGCGCGAGACGAACGACGCCAGGAGCAGCGCCAGGCCCACCGCGCCGATTGCACCTGCCACCCAGCGTAGTTCAGGCTGCGCGGCGCTCACCGCCAGCCAGATCGCCGCCGCGAGCAGCACCCAGCCGGCCGCCAGGCGCCACAGCCCCTGGATCACATTGGCCAGCGCGAATCCACCCAGCGCGAGCAGCGCGCCGGCCAGCGTCTGGCTCTCCGGCGTGCCGAACAGGGTGAACTCGAACCAGGAAGCGATGAAGAGGAATAGACCGACCGTCACGGGCACCAGCGCGGCCACCAGGAACAGCTGCCGGCGCCGGGACAGCGGAGGCGCCTTCTGAACGGTCTTTCGTGGATGCGGGGAACGCTTCTTTGCCATCTCAGCTCACTCCTGGGCAGCCTGGAACGCGATCCTGGCGGCCGCGATGGTCGCATCGATCACCCCATCATCGTGCGCGGTCGACATGAAGCCGGCCTCGAACTGTGACGGCGCCAGGTACACCCCCTCGGCCAGCAACGCGCGGAAGAAGCGGGCATAGCGCGCCGTATCCGAGCACTTGACCGTCGCCCAGTCGCGCACCGGCCCGCCGTTGAAGAAGGTGCAGAACATCGTGCCGGCCCGCGTGTGCTGCGTGTGCACGCCGGCCTCCCTGGCGGCGCCGGCCATCCCTTCGGCCAGCCGCGAAGTGGCCGTGACGAGCGCGTCGAATGTCCCTGGCTGGACAAGAACGTCGAGCGTCGCGATGCCCGCGGTCATGGCCAACGGGTTGCCGCTCAGCGTGCCCGCCTGGTACATGGCGCCGGCCGGCGCCACCTGTCGCATGATCTCCTTCGGCCCTGCGTACGCGCCAACGGGCAGTCCGCCGCCGATGACCTTGCCCAGGCAGGTCAGGTCCGGCGTCACGCCGTAATGCTCCTGAGCACCGCCCAGCGCCACCCGG
>CAZMIS010000361.1:0-4568 GCA_964566325.1 uncultured Anaerolineales bacterium | reverse complement strand
TCTATGCGGATGGAGTGGCGGCAGCCGCGTCGCTGCATCCGCATAGAAGCGAAACTCGACGCGGTCCAGATAGGCCGCGCCCGTGTGGCCCCGTAAGGAGGGCGCCCAGTTGTAGTCCGGGTTGCGCTCCAGGACCAGGGTCTGGCGCTCCTGGTAGGAGACGAACTTGAAGGGACCCGTGCCAACCTGGTGAAGCTGATACTGATCGCCCCACTTCGCCAATGCGGCCGGCGACGCGATGCCGAGATAGACCTGGCTGAATCCATCCAGCAGCGGTGCAAATGGCTCGGTCAGCCTGATACGGACCGTGAACTCGTCGGGTTGCTCCGTCCCCTCGAACGGTCCGAGCAGATAGACGGCCTTCTGGGACTTGGTCGCAGGGTCCGCGATGCGGGCAAGCGTCGCGGCGACGGCTGCCGCGTTGAACGGCGTTCCGTCGTGAAAACGCACGTCCTTGCGGAGGTAGAAGGTGTAGGTCGTGTTGTCCGGGCTGATCTCCCACCGCTCCGCCAGGGACGGATGGAATGCCCCGGCATCATCCTGGACGACCAACGTGTCATAGACATTGCTGAGCGCGATGCCCAGCTCGGAACTCGCGTGAATGTGAGGATCGATCCCTGACACCGGCAGGGTCAGCCCATAGCGCAAGGCGCCGCCGGCCCGCGGCGTCGCCGGTACTGCAGAGCCCGAGGGCGCGGCAGACGGCAGCGGCTGGCACGCAACCAGCACCACCAGCACTACGGGCCACAGGAACGCACGAACAACTCCCCGATTCAGCTTCATCTCCCACCACCTGCCTGGTTTGGCATATCACAGATGACTATATATACTTGCACCGTGCATAACCTGAGAAAATGGATCGTTCTGGCAGCGGCCGCGCTGCTCGCGATCGTTTCGCCCTTCGTTCACACAGCACCCGCTCTTGCCAGTGGCCCTGGCGGTCACGGCTGTGCCTCCGGCAACCTGATTCCCAACTGCGGCATGGATCAATTCGTCTCCGTGCCCCAAGGACAGGCGCCCGCCGGCTGGACGCCATTCGTCATCTCGGGCGGCCTGGCCATGGACCCCAGCCCCGACACCTACTGGGGCGCGCCGAGCCTCCGCATGTGGTCCGATGGCGGCACCTTTGTCGCTGGTATTCTAACACAAGTGGGGGGTCTCACGCCCGGGGCAACGTATCGCGCGTCCATCGGGTGGGCCGCGCCGACGGAGCCTGATGCATTCGGCCGCCGTCTCGGCATCGATCCTGCCGGCGGCACAGACCCGAACTCGCCGAACATCGTGTGGGGACCTGCCTGGCGCGGGCCCGGCCGGGTGCTGAACGATAGCAACCCGGGCGCCCCGAACATCGATGTCACTGCCGTCGCGCGCGGCGCCACCGTGACCGTCTTCGTGTGGGTCGATCACAACTATTCCACAGGCGCGAACCAGATTTTCATCGACGCCGTCGGCCTCTACCAGGACGCCGCGGCGCCGGTGGTTGTGCCCACCGATACCCCGCAGCCGCCGGCCCCTGTCGCTGCACCGCAGCGCGCCGCGCCCGCAGCACCCGTAGCCACGAAAGTGCCGCCCCCGACAGCCACGCCGACGCTGCCGCCTCCGACGGCCACTGACACGCCCACTGCCACGCTCACGCCCACGCAGACGGCGACAGCGACCATCACGCCGACCGCGACAGCCACGGCGACGGCGACGGTGACGCCCACCTCGACCCTGCCGCCCCGCCCTCGTGCCACTGTCTCGCGTGCGGGTGCCTCACTCCAGGTGGAGGCGACTGCGGCGGAGGGCCCACCATCATCAGGCCTGCTCGCCGGCGGCATCGGGGCGCTCTCCGGCTCCGCAGTTCTGAGCATCGGATTGCTGCTGCGCCGCGCAAGAGGCTCACGAGACAGGTCAAAACTCCTGCAGAACCAGGATCGCCCCTGATTCAGTCGTCTTCTTCCGCGGCCGGGTCTTGCACCGCATCCCGCGCCGCGTCGCGCGCCATAGCCTCGCGCTCCGCCATCGCCTGCTTCGCCATGTACGCGCGGCGCCGCTTGTCCGGCATCCACGTCAGCGACTCGTCGCCGGCCTCGATCTTGCGCGCGAAGACCAGGAACGCGCTGTGTGCGATCATCCGGTCGTCCGGACGCAGCCGGGCCGGCGTCAACTTCCACGAGCGCAGGAAGATCTCCTCCATAGCGATGTCGCCGAACGGTTGCGCCTGCAGGGCGGCAAGGAGTTCGACGGCCTGGTTGACGGTGGGAACCAGCGCGCCGAAGAAGCCGCTGCCCTTCAATGCCGTCCAGGCGTGACCCAGGAAATGCTGCGGCTCGCGCAGGTCCAGGAACACCGCATCCACGTCCCGCTCGTGAAAGCCGCCCGCGATGTCCTCGTTGTACAGGGTGACGTACGGCAGCAGTCCCAGGTCGTCGAGGTTGGCGCGCGCCATGTCGTACGACTCCGCGCGCGTCTCGTAGCTGTAGACGTGTCCTGCCGTCATCACGGAACGCGCCAGCACCAACGTCAGGCCCCCGCTGCCCGTGCCAGCCTCGATGATCGTCCGGCCCGGGTACAGGCTCAATCGCAGTGCGATCTGGGCCGCGTCTTTCGCATAGATAATCTGCGTGCTACGCGGTAGTTGGTGGATCAAATCGTGCGTCGAGGGCTCGAGCACGAGGTACGGGGCGCCGTTGTGGGTGTGGATCGTGCGCCCCAGCGGCTTGCCGAGAATCTCGGAATGTGGGATGTTGCCCTTGTGGGAAGACCACATATCCCCCGACTTCAGCCGGACGAGATAGTGCTTGCGATCGGGGCTCACCACCAGGACAACATCGCCTTCGCGGGCTACGGGCATAGGGTATATACCGCCTGACCAGGATGGATCCATTATATCGGGCCGTCCGGAGCGGTGCAATAATGGCCGGGCCGTTTTCGGTTTCCCACCGGCCGTTGACTTTCGCTTCCCTGGCTGACATCGTCGCAATCAACACGGTTCGTTGCCCGGCGGCCCACCATGACGACGCGCAACATCATCCACCGGGATCTCGATGCCTTCTTCGTCGCCGTTGAGCGCATCGAAAACCCGGCGCTGATCGGCGTGCCGGTGATCGTCGGCAGTTAAGCCTCTTCGAGGCGGGGGATGGACGACTGGGCCGGCTGCTTAGGCCGCACCAGTGCCATGAAGACGATCGCCAGCAACAGAAAGACCGCGGTGAAGGGCCAGATCACACGGTGACTGGTCAGGTCGATCAACCCGCCGGCGAGGATCGGCCCGGTGATCGCAGCGAGCGACGAGGCGAAGTAGTACAGTCCCGTATACGCGCCGATGCTCCCGGACTTTGCCAGGTCGTACACCATCGGCAGCGAGTTGATGTTGATCAGCGCCCAGAAGCCACCCATCACGGCCAACAGCACAAGCAGGATGGTGGCATCGTGCACCAGCGTCGCCAGGACGGTGCCGATCAGCATGCCCGCCAGGCCCATGAGGATGGTCGGTTTCCGCCCGATCTTCGTCGCCAGCAAGCCCGATGGAATGGAGAAAAGGATCAGCGTTGCGGCAAAGGCTGTGAGCATCTGCGCGCCGGTGCCGGGTTGGATATCGAGGATGTTGCGCGCATAGAGCGTGAAGAATGCCTCGGTGGCGTTCCAGCCGACGAACCAGGAGAAAATGGCAGCCAGCAGGAACAGCCCGCTGCGATCGCCGTCGGTTGCTACGCGAACCACGTTTTGCAGCAGAGTCGGCTCCGCCTCCTCGGGTGCCCGCGCCCCGGACGTCTTGGCTCCGGCGAGCGGTGGATCTTCGACGAAGGCAATGACGATGATGATGGCGATCAGCATGATGCCTGCGCCCACGATGAAAGGCAGGGGCACGCCGATCTTGTAGAGCGCGCCGCCGCCAAACAGCGCGACCGCCCCGCCGACGCCGCCCATCAGATTGATGACGCCGTTGGCCTTGCTCCGCTCGTTCGGCTGGAACAGGTCGCCGAGATAGGCAATGGTCGGCGAGCGGAAGAGCGCCATGGCCAGGTTCGTGCCCAGGATCGCGAGCGCAATGAGCACGAAGTTCTCCCGGACGAACGGCACCAGGATGAAGAATACGGCGGCAAGCGGTGCGCCCAACATCAGCCACGGCTTGCGGCGGCCGAAGCGACTGTGGGTCCGGTCCGACCGGCTGCCGATCCAGGGTTGGAGGAACATGTTGATCAGGTTATCCCAGGTCAGGATGAAACCCGTCAACGCGGCCGTCAGGCCCAGATCTTCGAGCATGGGCGGAATCAGGCTATTGAAAAGCGGCCAGATGATGCTGATGCCGAAGAAACCGAAACCCAGGATAAAGGTGCGCGCCCAGGGGAAAGGACGATCAGACATGAGGGCTCCTCTTCGCTAATGGACTGAATGGTAACAAGGGCTCTGGCGTCATCTTACCACAGGGTGACGGCACGACCAATGGCGGCGCACGGGTGCCAGGAATTCCAAATGGCGCCGGCTTTTTCTGCCGCAGAGGTCACAGAAGACTCAGAGAAACGGTAAGAGGCTGCTATTCCTCAAATGTCTCTGGGTGCTCTGCGCTCTCTGCGGCTAAGAAA
>CAZMIS010000360.1:0-4568 GCA_964566325.1 uncultured Anaerolineales bacterium | reverse complement strand
TGCTGGTGGCGGTCAGGGCGGCCAGACGGACCTGGGCTCGTGTGACCTGCCGGCCGTGGGTCCGGACGAGCGCGGCCGTGCGGGCCTCGGCGCGATAGGCCAGCACGTCGGCCGCGCCCTGGACGCCCTCCACCACCGCCTCGCTCAGCCGAGCACGCGCGGCCGTCAGGTCGCGGCCCGGCACGCGGCCGAGGGCAGCCGCGGCGAGCGGCACGCCGAGGCCGAGCAGCGCCTGCAGGGCCAGCACCGGTGCGACCAGCGAGGGGTGGAAGCCGGCGAGCAGCGCGGCGGTCAGCAGGGCGGTGAGCAGGGCAACCAACGGCGGCGCGACCGACCGCACGTAGAAGTTCTCCAGGATGCCCACGTCCGAGATGACCCGTGCCAGCAGATCTCCGCTCCGGTAGCCGGCCAGGCGGGCCGGCGCGAGCGGCTCGATCGTCGCGTAGAACCACACCCGGATCGCGCCCAGGACGCGCAGCGTGACCTGGTGCGAGGCCAGGCGCTCCGCGTAGCGGAAGATGCCGCGCGCGATGCCGAAGAAGCGCACGCCCACGATCGCGACCTGCAGCTCCGCGATCGACGGCTGGAGCGCGGCCCCGGCGATCGTCCACGCGGAGGTGGCCAGCAGCCCGATGCTGCTCCCGACGGTCAGGAACCCAAGGAGCACGGAGAGCGCGATCCAGGCGCCGAACGGGCGGAGAAACGCAAGGAGCCACCGCAGGGGGGCCGCGCCGGCCACAGCCGCGCCGGCCGGCGGGAGGGGGGCCGCACTCCCCACGGTGGCATCCTGAGCGGAGGCCGCACGCAGTGCGGACGCAGTCGAAGGATGCTCCGCTTGAGTGGAATTGGCCGGCGCTTCGCCCCTTCGGCTACGGGCTATCGCCCTCCGCTCAGGGTGCTCCGCTTGACTTTGCTCGTCCACTGGGGCGCTTGCGCCCCACGCGGCGCGGCGTGCGGCGACGAGGCGCGAGTAGGCGCCTTCCTGCTCCAGCAGGCTCGCGTGCGTGCCCTGCTCGACGATTCGGCCGCGCTGCAGCACGATGATGCGGTCCGCGGTGCGAACTGTGTTCAGGCGGTGGGCGATCACCAGCGCGCTGCGCCCCGCCAGCAGGCGGGCCAGCGCGTCCTGGATGGCTGCGTCGCTGTCGGGGTCGAGATTGGCGGTCGCCTCGTCGAGCACCACGATGGGCGCATCGACGAGGAACGCGCGCGCCAGCGCGATGCGCTGGGCCTGGCCGCCGCTGAGCCGAGACCCGCGCTCGCCGACCACCGTGTCGTAGCCGTCCGGCAGCGCGGTGATGAAGTCATGCGCACCGGCCGCCTCGGCGGCCGCGATGATCTCCGCCATCGCGGCCCCGGGGCGGCCGAGGCTGATGTTGGCGCTCACCGGCCCGGCGAAGAGGTAGGGCTGCTGGGGCACGTAGGCGACGGCTCCGCGCCAGGCGCCGAGGGGTACGGATTGCAGGAGCGCACCGTCGACCGTGATCTGTCCGGCCTGCGGCTCGATGAAGCGCAGGAGGAGTGCGGCGACCGTGCTCTTGCCCGAGCCGGTCTCCCCGACGAGCGCCACGTGCGCGCCGGGCTCGATGTCGAAGCTGAGGCCGTCGAGCGCGGGTAGGGAGCGATGGGCGTACGAGACGGTGACGTCGCGCAGGCTGATGCGCGGGGGCGGGCGTCCTTCGACTGCGCTCCCTGCGGAGAGCCAACCGAAGGTTGGCCCTCCGCCAAGGCTACCAGCATCCACAGGGGGCGTGAATGCCTGCTCCCGGGGCAGCGGCGCCTCCAGCACGTCGAAGATGCGCCGCGCGGCCGCGACACCCGAGATGCCGGCATGGAAGCGCGCGCCCAGCTGGCGGAGCGGAAGGTAGAACTCCGGCGCGAGGATCAGGACGAAGAAGGCCGGTTCGAACGAGAGCCGGCCGGACAGCAGGCGCAGACCGATCTGCACCGCGACGATGGCCGTGCTGATCGAGCCCACGATCTCCAACGCGAGCGCGGAGAGAAACGCCACGCGCAGCACCTGGAAGGTGGCTTGGCGGTGCTGCTCGCTGATCTGCCCCATGATGACGACCTGGTCGCGGCTGCGGCCGAACAGCTTCAGCGTGGTCAGCCCTTGCAGGACGTCGAGAAAATGCGCGCTCATGCGGCTGAGCGCGCCCCACTGCCGCTGCGTGAGCGCGTCGGCGGCGTGCCCGATGAGGATCATGAAGATGGGGATGAGCGGCGCGGTCAGGAGGAGCACCAGCCCGGACAGCGGATCGAGCGGGAAGACGACGAGCAGGAAAGTGACGGGCACGATCGCGGCCAGGGCGAGTTGCGGCAGGTACTGGCTGAACCAGGCGTCGAGGCTGTCGATGCCTTCCAGCGCGGTGTTCGCCAGCTCGCCCGTGCGCTCGCCGCCGGCGAAGGCGGGGCCGAGCGCCAGCATGTGCGCGATCAGCCGCTCGCGCAGGTCGTTTTTGACGCGCTGCGCGACGCGCGCGGCCGCCATCTCCGCGATCCATGTGGCCGCCGCGCGGCCGGCCGTGAAGAGGAGGAGCGCGATGAGGAACGGCTGCACGCCGCGAAGATCCAGGCCGCGCAGAAATGCGCCATCGACCGCCCGCGCCAGGCTGCGAGCCTGGAGGACGATGAGGAGGCCGGCTGCCGCGCCGGCCATCACCGACAGGGCAAGGAATGCGCGCGCCGGCTGTGCCTCACGCAGCAGCCGGCCATCGAAGAAGCGGGACACAGGTCGATTATACCTGTCTGCGGCACGCCGCGCCAAGCGATCCTGGCAACCCGTCTGGCGCCTCAGGCGCCGACGCTGGTGACATCCTCCGTCGTGAACAGGTGTACGTTTTCCTCGCCTGCTACGGACTTGTCCACCTGACCCATGTTGCGCGCGAAGAACGCGTAGTGAACGTCCCAGCGAGCCGTGTCCCCCCGCAGCCACAGCAGGCCCTTCTCCATCAGCGCGTGCAGGTCGGCGGTCGTAACTGGCGTGCTGCGCCAGCGCGCTTCACCGAAGATCACCCGATGGTCCGCTCGATTCACCCCGATGACATCCACCTGCGCGCCGCGCGCCCACCACGACCCCACCTCCTGCACGGGAAAGGGAATCTGGCCCCGTCCGGAGGCCACCAGCAGGTGCTGGCGCGCCAAAGCCTCCCATACGGGCGCGGCGATGTACGGAAGGTTATTACGGATTTCGCTCAGCGTCTCGGCCTGGCGTTGGTTGATCTCCAGCAGCGCCCGGTGTGGCGCCGCCCAACGATGCCAGAAGCGCAGGAAGGGATCCAGAAGATGGTACGTGCCGGCCCGTCCCTCGTCGCGCACCCGGTTCAGGGGCATGCGGTGCTCTACCAGTCCATTGGTCATGAGATCGTTCAGGTAATGCTGGGCTGCGGCCAGCGTCAGGTTAGCCGCCGCCGCGATCTCCTGGCGCCGGTGGTTGCCGCTGGCGATTGTTTCCAGGACGCGGCTGAACGCGTCGACTTCGCCCTTCAGTTCCTCGTGGAGCAGCAGACGCACCTCGCTGAACAGATTACCCGCCGGATCCAGAACCTCGCGTTCGATGTTGCGTAGCAGCGAGCGCTGCGGATCGATGGCCAGCAGGTTGCGCGGCATGCCGCCCAGCACGGCGTAGGTCTCGATCACCTGCTCGTCATCGAGACCGGGAACGAAGGCGCGCAGGTCGGATGGTTGGAGCGGTAGCAGTTCGTAGGCCCAGGTGTGGCGCCGGTATAGCGGCGCCACACCATCCAGGATCTCCCGCTTCATCACGCTATAGGTAGAGCCGGTCAGGCAGAGAAAGAGGTTGGTGTGCTGCAAAATTGTGTCCCAGGCACGCTGGAGCAACGTCGAAAACCCCGGCACAGAGTCGGCCAGGTAGGGGTACTCGTCGATCACCACCACGAAGCGACGCGTCCGCGCCAGTTCCGCCAAGGCCAGCAGTGCGCTGTCCCAGTCAGCGAATGTCCGGCCGGGCTGGCCAAGCGCCCCCGCCAATTGGAGTCCGAACTCGTGCAGGAGCACCTGTCCCGGCAGGCGCGCGGCGAAGAAGTACAGGTGCGGCTTCTCACGGCACCATTCATAGATCAAACTGCTCTTCCCAACGCGCCGGCGACCGTAGAGGACAGCGAATTCCGCCCCTGACCGCGTGTAGCGACGTTCCAGGTAACCCAGCTCGCGTTGGCGATTGCGGAACACAGTCCCTCCTTCATTGAGTGTATCTCATTAAGATAGCTTACAAGAGAGTATCATGACGAGATACTTTTGTCAATCCCATCCTGACACAGGCGCAAATACGCCACCTAAAGGTGCGAAAGCGCGCACACGCGTTGGGCAAAACTTGAAATCCGATGTAGTATCGTTAAGACATCGTGCGGCACAGCGCTGCCCGATCGAAACTCCCGTGCCTTCTTCTGCGTAGTGACTGGTGACTGGTATCAACCCATAGGAGGACCTCATGGATCAGATCGCGATCGTCAAGCGTGCCTGGCATCTCATGTGGCGCCACAAGGTGCTGTGGATCTTCGGCATCCTCGTCGCATTGACCGGGGGGGGCGGCGGGGGGCAGGGCATGC
>CAZMIS010000359.1:0-4576 GCA_964566325.1 uncultured Anaerolineales bacterium | reverse complement strand
ACGACCTCTGTGCCCTCTGCGTTCTCTGCGGCTCCAGCGTCAACCCCCGCGATCGACCGCGCGCCGTGCACCAGCATGACCGTGTTGCCCTGAGCCTCCAGCCGTGCGCTGTGGCCCAGCACGGCCTCGGGGACGGGCAGCCCTGCATCTGCAAACATCGCCGCGCTGCCCACGCGCGCCACCTGGCCGTCAACCAGTGCCGCTGCGCCCCGGCCCGTCAGCGCGCGGAACTGATCGCCCGGCCGGAACGCGATCCCGCGGTCCGCCGCGTGGCGCACCACGGCCTGCGCCAGTGGATGCTCAGAGCGGGCCTCCACCGCGGCCGCGATGCGCAGCACCGCGTCGGGCCCGTAGCCATCCAGGCTCACGACCGAGGTGACGGATGGCTCCCCGCGCGTCAGCGTGCCCGTCTTGTCGAACGCGACGGCCGCCAGGCTCCCCGCGCTTTCCAGGTGTGCGCCGCCCTTGATCAGGACGCCCGCGCGCGCCGCGCGGCTGATGCCGCTCACGATGCTCACCGGCGTCGAGATGACCAGCGCGCAGGGGCAGGCCGTGATCAGGAGCGCCAGCGCACGATAGAGCCAGCCCCGCGCGCCGTCGGCGCCATCCAGGAACGGCTGGCCGAAAAGGAGCGGCGGTACGACCGCCACCAGGACCGCCAGGCCCACCACGGCCGGCGTGTAGACCCGGGCGAAGCGATCCACCCAGCGCTGCGCGGGCGCCTTCTGGGCCTGCGCCTGCTCCACCATGTGGATGATGCGGCTGATGGTGTTGTCAGCGGCCAGCCGCGTGACCTTCACCTCCAGCGCGGCGTTGCCGTTGATGGACCCCGCAAACACGTCGGCCCCGGGGCCCACCTCCACCGGGATGCTCTCCCCCGTGATGGGCGCCTGGTTCACCGCGGATTCGCCCGCCAGCACCCGGCCATCCATGGGGATGCGCTCGCCGGGCCGGACCACGATCCTGTCGCCGATGGCCAATTCGGCCACGGGGAGCCGCGTCTCGTGGACACACCAGGGACAGGCGCCGCCCGTGTAAGGCTGCCCGCTTGCCATGGGCTGGCCGAGGTGTTCCTCGCAGTCCAGGCAGTCGACCAGCACCGTGGCCTCTGCCGGCGCCAGCGCCATCAGCGACCGAATGGCGCGGCGCGCGCGATCCATCGTGTAGCTCTCCAGCGTCTCGCCCACGCCGAACAGGAAGACCACGAGCGCGGCCTCGGCCCACTCGCCGATCGCAGCCGCGCCCACGGCTGCGATGGTCATCAGGAAGTTGATGTCCATCTGCCGTGTCAGCCACAGGTTCGTGAGGCCCTTGCGCGCGACGAACGATCCTGCAGAGAGGACGGAGACCGCATAGAGCGCAGTGACCGCGGGCCGGGGTAAGCCTGCCAGGTGGGCGGCGACGGCCGCGAGGAGCAGCACCCCCGCGAGGAGCGTCAGCATATCCCGCGGCCGGCTGCGGACAGCTGCGACCATCCTGCCGCCGCGGCTGTCCGGTGGAGCTGCGGCCGGCGTCCCGGCCGCGTGCGCCGCGTAGCCCATGCGGCGCACGCGCTTCGTGACCGCGTCCGGGGCCAGCCGGTTGGCATCGTATTCAACGTGCATCGTTGCCGCGGCGAAGTTGACGCTGACGTGGAACGCGCCGTCCAGCCGGCTTACCGCCTGTTCCAGCTTCAACGCGCAGTCCGCGCAATCCATGCCCTCGACGCGCAGTTCCAGACTGGTCCTATCCATGCGCACCCCGATCCCCGGCATGGCGCACGTGGGCCAGGGCCGCCGCATAGACGTGCCGGACATGTTCGTCGTCGAGCCGGTAGTAGATGTGCCGGCCCTCGCGCCGCGCGGCCACCAGCCGCTGCCCGCGCATTGCGGCCAATTGGTGCGACACCGCAGACTGGGTCATCTCCAGCGCAGCGCTCAGGTCGTTGACACACATCTCGCAGTCGGCCAGGATCGCGACGATGCGCAGACGCGTCGGGTCGCCCAGCGCCTTGAAGATCTCCGCCAGGTCGCGCGCTGCGAGGACGTCCATCGACTGTGCTTGTGATGCTGCAGCGGACGGGGCGTCCGCGCAGCCGTCCTGGACCTCAAGTTCGTTCAGATTCATCACGCGCCATCCTAACATATGAGAAACCGCTCATATGTTAGCACGCGACCCTGAGGACGTCAAATCAACTGAAGACTGTGAAGGGCCCGGCGCCAAGTGTCGCACCGGCGACGCACAGAGAGCCATCGCACAGGGGAGGAGAGGCAAATAGCCCCGCGGGTGTTATACTGGCAGCGCTCCCCAAGCGGAGCGCCGCACGCCCGGCCGCAGGCCGCGCCCATCATGGAGGAAGCATGTCAACTGGTGACACCCATCTCTTTTCCCCGCTCCAGCTCCGCAGCATCCGGCCACGGAACCGGGTGTGGATCTCGCCCATGTGCCAGTACTCGGTTTTCGCCGAAGACGGTCTGCCGACGCATTGGCACCTGGTTCACCTCGCCAGCCGCGCCCTCGGCGGGGCGGGCCTGATCGTGACAGAGGCGACGGCCGTTGAGCCGCGCGGCCGCATTACCCCGCGGGACCTGGGTCTTTGGAACGAGGCGCAAGCTGCCGCGCTGGCGCCCATTGTCTCGGTCATGCTCGAACACGGCGCGACGCCGGTCATCCAGCTCGCGCACGCCGGGCGCAAGGCTCAGACACCCGAGGCCATTGCCCCCAGCGCGCTTGCCTTTGAGGAGATGCCCGTGCCCCAGGCGATGGGACCCCGGGAACTCGACGCAGTGCGGACAGGTTTCGAGCGGTCCACCCGACTGGCCCTGGCAGCCGGCTTCCAGGGGATCGAGCTCCACGCCGCGCACGGCTACCTGCTGCACGAGTTCCTCTCGCCCCTCTCAAATCAGCGCACAGACGAGTACGGAGGCAGCCTGGAGAATCGCAGCCGGCTGCTGGTGGAAGTGGTGCAGACCGTGCGCGCGGCCTGGCCCGAGCACCTGCCTCTGTTCGTACGCATCAGCGCGACCGACTGGATCGAGGGCGGGTGGGACATCGAGCAGAGTGTCGCGGTGATGCGGGTGCTGGCCGGGTTGGGAGTCGACCTCATCGATGTCTCATCGGGGGGACTTTCGCTCAGGCAGCAGGTGAAGCTCGGGCCGGGCTACCAGGCGCCCTTCGCCGGGCGCATCCGCCGCGAGGCCGGGATCGCGACCGCGGCGGTAGGACTGATCACCGAACCGGCCCAGGCCGACGCCATCGTCCGTGACGGAGTGGCTGACGCAGTGCTGATCGGCCGCGCATCGCTGCGCGACCCCTATTGGCCGATACGCGCCGCCCGCCAGCTTGGCCACGAGGTCGAGATCCCGTTCCAATATCGCCGCGGCTGGTAGGGCGCCGCAACGCCGGTAGCCCGTGCGCTAGGGCGCGGCAATCCAGCGCTGGTCATCGAAGACGAGGCCACTCTGGATCAATTGCTGCCGGATGGTCTCAGAGCTGACCTCCTCGACCACGCCCTGCTCGATCAGCTCCGTGCGCAGCCGCTGCAGTGACCACGCGTCGTATGCCAGCCCCAACGAGCGGGGATCAGTGGCGGCCAGCCGCACGATGGCTTCGCGCTGCTGCCGGGTGAACACCTTGGGCCTGCCCGGCGAGCGCCGCGGCAGGAGGCCCTTGATGCCGGCCCGGTTGTAGCGGTGAATCCACTTGCGGACGTTGATCGGATGCAGATCCACGCTCCGGCTGATCTCGTGCACGCAGATATGTTGCGCGGAGAGCAGGACGATCTGAGCGCGGCGTGCGAGCTCCTCATCCGTGCCCCGGGCCAGCTCTTCCAGCCTGGGCTGCTCATCCGCCTTGAGGGTTCTGCAGTAGAGTGTCATGGTCAATCTCCCACACATAAAGTGTCACTTGATCAGATGGTTGCGGTGCGTTGCACCGTTGCATCTATGATGACGAAGGGGAGCCACAAAAAGATACGGTATTATTCGTAGAATGACGACAGGTTTACGAATAATGCATATTTTTAAGGTTGGGGTTGGGAAGCAGGAGATCTGACTGGTACGAGACATGATGCTGGTGCGAAGGCTCGTGCGCCGTTGCGGCCAATGGGGCCACCGAAGTGCGCCGTTTGGCTGCGTCAAGGGAGCATGCTAGAATCTGCGGCAGATGGAGGCGACAATGCAACGATGGGAATACCTTGAGGTCTGGCCGGATCGCGTGCTCACGGCATCATCGGGGACCGAGCGCATCCGCGCATACCTGGCGCGCTGCTTCCCGGACCTGGGACCGGACGGCCTGAAACTCACGCGTCCCAACGCAGTTGCGTTCGAACTCAACCGCCTGGACGTCGTGGTCGCGTTGGGCGCGGACGGCTGGGAGCCCATCGGCGGCAGCGCCGGACTGGTGGCGATGCGGCGGCCCTTGGCGTAACCGCGTACGGGAAGGCCAGCTGCACCAATTCAAAATGAAACGGGAAGGAGAAGAATCCCCTTCCCGTTTCGTCATGCCAGGCGCTGTTCACGCCTGGCCGTCCGCCCCCCAGGCCGTTATGGGAAAGTCACGCCCTGGTACACCTGCGGCAGGAACACCCGCCTCAGGA
>CAZMIS010000358.1:0-4659 GCA_964566325.1 uncultured Anaerolineales bacterium | reverse complement strand
GAGCCGCAGGTCGCCTGCAGTTTCGACGTTGATAGTGAGCCCGAACGACTGCTGGTCTATCGCTATAATGCAACAAGCGTCGGCGTGGTCCCGGTCGGAGACGAAGAAGACCTGGTGTTTGCACCTTTCGGCGCGGTCATCTACGACACGCAGGCGGACACCCTCCAGCCTCAACCGGGGAGTCCCGGGCCCTACCGGCCCTCGAACCTGGTGCCCTACAAGCTCCTGCCGGATTACTACGCGGGCAAGGGCCAGGGCTACCTGGGGGAGACAAGGGTCGACCTCCGCTACTCGCCCAGACTGGCGGAAGGCGACGGCTGCAAGACGGACGAGATCTACATCTTCGGCTACAGCGGCGGCGAGCTGCCCACGCGGCTGTCGATATTTCACTGGGCCGGCCCCACTGCGGGTTACCAGGGCCCCCATTTCGTCGGCGACGCACGCATCGATGTCGAGATGAACGCAGAAGATACGTCCTCGATCGAGCGCGTCATCACCTACAACCGGCTGCACAACCACCGCAGCCTCCTGTGCGAAGTCGCGGAGCATGCCAGGGCGCCCGGGCCCTCGGTGCTCTTCTCGCCGGTCAGCGGCGCCGAAACGGTCGATTTCTGCTTCGGCGCGCCGGACGAGCCGGTGTACCCGGAGGGCGTGGTGGTCGCGCTCCTGCGCGGGAAACCGACAGGCGCCGGAGAACCAGCCGGGTTCCTGCTGAGTAACGCGGCGCTTCCACCCGAGCTGGACCTGCGGAACGGCGAGCCACCGGTCTTCAGCATCGTGTCGGTCGGCAATCCGTCCAGCGTCGAGCACAATCCGGGACTGGGAAAGGAATGCACGCCCCAGCCAGGCGAAGCGCTCTCGCCAGCTGCGACGACCTCCGCCACCCCTGCGCCAGCAAAGCTGTGGTGCGGCCGCGAACGGGTGAGCGTGAGAACGCGCCTGATGCTGAATGGCAGCGAGCGCGAAGCCGTCTGGACCCTGACGAGCATCATCTCCGACCGGCCCAACTCCGACCTCATCTGGCGCGTCGAGGCGGTCGAGCTTTCATGAAATCCGGAACCGCCCCGGCCTCGGAGGAACTCCGGCGCCTGGTGGAGGGCCATGGGTCGGGTCCGGTGGTCTTCCTTCCTGCCGGCGTCAGCCTGGCGCGGCTGGCCGAGGCCCTGGCGGCACTCGCCAATGCGCACGGCGGCATCGTCGTCCTCGGCGTATCCGCGTCCGGCAAGGTCACCGGCATCAGCGATGACGCGGCGGCGCGCGATACCATTCGCGCGGCCAGCCTGTCGTCCGTTCCCCCGCTCATCCTGCCCCTGCCATCGAGCATCGACGTGGACGGCAGATCCGTGTGCGCGATCGAGGTGCCGCCGGGCCTGCCGCACGCGTACAGCGTGGATGGCCGTTACCTCACCCGGAGCGGCGCACGCAACCGGCTGCTGAGCGCGTCCGAGCTCACGGCACTGCTCGTCAGCAGGGACGAGGCCGGCTTCGCGGGGCGGCCGGCGCCGGGTGCATCGCTGTCCGACCTCGACCGCGATCACATCGCCGCCTACCTCGAGCGCCTCCCATCCGGCGCCTCCCAGGCCTGGGAGCAGGTCCTGCTGGCGCAGGGCTGCCTCGTACGGCGTGATGCCGACCTTGTGCCCACCTACACCGGCATCCTCCTGTTTGGCGCCGCGCCACAGCGGTTCCTCCGCAACGCCCAGATCACCCTGGTGCGTTATGCGGGTCCGGAGATGGGCGATGAATTCGTGCGCGAGGACGCGGTCGGCACGCTCCCGCAGCAGATCCGCCGTGCCGAGGCCTTCGTCACTGCCAACATGCGGCGCGGCATGCGCATCGACGGCCTGACGCGATCGGAGGTGACGGAGTATCCCATGCCGGTCGTGCGGGAGGCGATCGTCAATGCCGTGGCGCACCGGGACTACTCGATCCGCGGCGACGACGTCCGCATCCTGATCTTCAGCGACCGCATGGAGATCTACAGCCCGGGCCGGCTGCCGGGGCACGTGACGCTGGAGAACCTGCTCACCGAGCGCTTTTCGCGCAACGAGGCCATCATGCAGGCGCTGTCGAACCTGGGCTTCGTCGAGCGCCTGGGCTACGGCATCGACCGCATGATCCTGGCGATGCAGGAAGCAGGGCTGCCCGCGCCCAGCTTCGAGGAGACCGTCGCCGGTTTCCGGGTCGTCCTGCACGGCCGTGGCGATGATCTCGTCAACAGCGAACCCGTCTTCCGGTGGGGCAACCGCCGCCTGGACCCCAGGCAGGAGCAGGCGCTGGCGCATCTCGTCCAGCACGGGTCCATCACGAACCGCCAGTTCCGCGAGCTGATTCCGGACATCAGCGACGAGACCGTGCGGAGGCTCCTGGCAGACCTCGTGGACCAGGGATTGCTGCTGAAGATCGGCGAGCGCAAGGCCACCTACTACATCCTGAAGGCGTCCGGCGTGTGAGGCTGTCGGGCCGGCAGCCGTTGACAAACCCGTGCGTTGCGGGGATACTGTCACCTGAGCCCGCCATTGCGAAGGAGAATCGCCCGATGCGTACGAGAAGCCGCCTCCTGATCTCGCTTCTGGTCGTCCTCGTGCTGACAGCCTGCGCGCGGAGTGCACCGCCTGCGCCGGCTGCTGCGACAGAGCCGGTCGCAGTCAGCACGCCGGCCGCAGCGCCGGCAGCCGCTCCCACCCCCGAGCCCACGATTGCGACCGCGGACGAGGCGGCGTGGTGGCTGGACGCCGTGTTCTACGAGATCTTCGTGCGCAGCTTCTACGACACCGACGGAGACGGCGTGGGCGATCTGAAGGGCGTCATCGAGAAGCTTGACTACCTGAATGATGGCGACCCTGCGACCAACTCGGACCTCGGCATCACGGGCATCTGGCTGATGCCGGTCATGCAGTCCCCTTCTTACCACGGCTACGATGTCGTCGACTACCGCACGATCGACGACGAATACGGCACGAACGAGGACTTCCAGCGGCTGATGGAGGAAGCTCACAAGCGCGGCATCAGGATCATCGTCGACCTGGTCATGAACCACACCTCGGTGCTTCACCCCTGGTTTGTCGAGTCCGTCAAGCCGGATTCTCCCAGGCGCGACTGGTACGTCTGGTCTGCCGACGCGACGGGCGCCGGCTGGCACGATCTGGGGCAGGATGAGAGATACTACGGCTACTTCGGCGATCACATGCCCGACCTGAACTACGACAATCCTGAGGTCACCGAGGCGATGTACGACATCGCGCGCTTCTGGTTGGAGGAGATGGGCGTGGATGGCTTCCGGCTCGACGCAATCAAGTACATGGTCGAGGAAGGCAAGAACATCGAGAGCACCCCGGGCACGATGGAGTGGCTGGAAAGCTTCAAGGGATACTACAAGGGCGTGAAGCCGGACGCATTCGCGGTCGGCGAAGTCTGGACCGACACGGTAATCGCTTCGATGTACGTCCCGCAGCGCGTCGACGCGATTTTCGAGTTCTCCCTGGCCGAAGCGATCCTCAAGTCGGCCCAGGGGGCAGACCGCAAGGCAGTAGAGCGCACCCAGGAAAACGTAAAAAAGAAATACGGGATGGGCGAGTACGCCACCTTCATCGCCAACCACGACCAGGTCCGAACGCGGTCTCGGCTGCCGGAAGAGGGGCAGGCATTCACGGCGGCCAGCCTTCAGATGCTCTACGGGGGTACGCCGTTCATCTATTACGGCGAAGAGATCGGCATGATGGGCAAGAAGCCCGATGAAAACCTGCGCCGTCCCATGCAGTGGACGAGTGACGGTGGCTTCACCACGGGCACGCCATGGAATGCGTATTATGAGGATGTGGCCGAGCGCAACGTTGCCGGCCAGGATGGCGATCCCGCCTCGCTCCTGAACCACTATCGCAGCCTGATCCGGCTACGCACCACCTATCCGGCCCTGCGCATCGGCGACTGGCGGCCGGTGGCCGTGCCGTCGGGGGCATCGTCGGTCTACAGCGCGATGCGGTCGCTGGGCGACGAGCGGTTCCTGGTGCTCATCAACCTGGACGACAAGCCGGTGAGCGAATACGAGCTGAGCCTCGAACCGCTCGCCGGGGGCGAGCCTGCCGCCGCGGCAACCAAGGCGAACCTGGTCTTCGGCTCGGCTCAAGGCACCGCGCAGATACCGGTGATCGCGACGGACGGCTTCACGGGTTACAAGCCGATCGACACCCTGCCGCCCTACAGCACGTTCGTGATCCGGTACGACCGTTAGTCGCGGCAGAGGGAACAGCACAATGGACCCAGCAATCCAGGACACCTATCCTGACGCGGTCGCGTACTGCTATGGGTGCGGCCGGCTGAACGAGCACGGCCTGCAGATCAGAAGCTATGTGGAGGGAGACGGGACGGTCTGCCATTTTCGGCCCCAGCCGTATCACATGGCCGTGCCGGGATACGTCTACGGCGGGTTGATCGCCTCGCTCATCGACTGCCATGCCACGGGCACTGCGGCCGCGGCCACGCTTGCCGCCCAGGGCCGCTCGCTCGACGCCCTGCCCGCCGTACGGTTTTTGACCGCTTCCCTCAAGGTGGACTTCGTGCGGCCCACGCCGCTCGACGCCGTGTTGGAATTGCGCGGGCGGGCTCGCGAGATCAGCGGCCGGAAGGTGTTGGTGGACGTCGAGCTGAGCGTGGACGGAG